>NZ_JBHJYK010000001.1:739881-954654 GCF_042269865.1 Streptomyces sp. NPDC055966 | reverse complement strand
ACGCCCGGTTACATTCCGAACCCGGAAGCTAAGCCTCACAGCGCCGATGGTACTGCAGGGGGGACCCTGTGGGAGAGTAGGACGCCGCCGAACAAATTTTGGGAAAGGCCCACGCCATCAGGCGTGGGCCTTTCTGCGTTTCACCTACTTTTGTTCCCGAAGAACGGCGGGGCGGGCTCCTCTCAGAGCCGGCCCGCCGCTTTCAGAGCGAGATACGCGTCCGCCAGCGTCGGCGCCAGGTCTTCGGGGGTCGCGTCCACCACCGTCACCCCATGACGACGGAGCTGTTCTGCGGTGTTCCGACGCTCGCTCTGTGCCTGAGCCGCCGCCGCGGCCTCGTACACCGCCTCTGCGTTGCCCCGGGCCTTGCCCATGCGCGCGATGTGCGGGTCCGCCACCGAGGCGACCAGAACCGTGTGCCGTTGCGTGAGCTGCGGGAGCAGTGGGAGAAGGCCCTGTTCCATCGGAGCGGAGTCGAGTGCGGTGAGCAGGACGATCAAGGACCGGCGTGGCGCCGTACGGAGTGCCGTGGCGGTGAGGCCGCGTGCGTCCGTTTCGACGAGTTCCGGTTCGAGCGAGGCCATCGCGTGGACCAGGGACGGCAGGACGTCCCCTGCGGAGCGGCCCTGGACGAGGGCGCGTACCCGGCGGTCGTACGCCAGGAGCGCCACACGGTCGCCGGCCCGGGAGGCTAGCGCGGCGAGGAGCAGGGCCGCGTCCATGGAGGCGTCGAGGCGCGGGGCGTCGCCCACGCGGCCGGCGGAGGTGCGGCCGGTGTCCAGAACCAGCAGGATGTGCCGGTCGCGTTCCGGGCGCCAGGTGCGGACGGCGACGGCGGACTGCCGGGCGGTGGCTCGCCAGTCGATCGAGCGGGTGTCGTCGCCGGGAACGTACTCGCGCAGGCTGTCGAACTCGGTTCCCTCGCCGCGTGTCAGCACGCTGGTGCGGCCGTCCAGTTCACGCAATCGGGCGAGTTTCGACGGGAGATGCTTTCGGCTGGTGAACGGGGGCAGAACCCGTACAGTCCAGGGCAGCATGTGCGTGCCCTGGCGGGAGAACAGGCCGAGTGGGCCGTAGGAGCGGATCGTGACGCGGTCGGCCCGTCGGTCGCCGCGGCGTGTGGGGCGCAGTCGGGTCGTCACGCGCCTGCGCTCACCCGGGGGGACGGTCAGGCGGTGGCGGGAGGCCTCGATCTCGGTGCCGGGCTGCCAGCTGCTCGGTGGCCAGGCGTCCCGTAGCTGTGCCCGCAGGGGGCGGCGGGACGGGTTGGCGAGTGTGAGCGTGACGTCGGCGGTCTCGCCGAGGCGCGTGGAGGTGTCGCCGGAGCGGGTCAGGGCGAGACGTCGTACGGGGGCGGCGAGAGCGAAGTCGCAGGCGCAGGCCAGTGCCAGGGGGCCGTTGACCGCGAGGAGGCCTGTCCAGCCGGGTTCCAGGACGCCGACGGGGATCGAGCCGAGGGCCGCGAGCAGGGCGGCGCGTCCGGTGAGTGCCATCAGCGGGGGACCGGGACGTGGGCGAGGACGGCGTTGATGACGGAGTCGGCGGTAACGCCCTCCATCTCGGCCTCGGGGCGCAGTTGGACACGGTGGCGCAGAGTGGGCAGGGCGAGCGCCTTGACGTCGTCGGGGATGACGTAGTCGCGGCCGGTGAGCCACGCCCAGGCGCGCGAGGTGGCGAGGAGGGCCGTGGCCCCGCGCGGGGAGACGCCGAGGGTGAGCGAGGGCGACTCGCGGGTGGCGCGGCAGATGTCCACGACGTAGGCGGCGATCTCGGGGGAGACGGTCGTCTTGGCGACGGCTGCGCGGGCCGCGTCGAGGTCGGCGGGGCCGGCGACGGGGCGTACGCCGGCGGCGCGCAGGTCGCGCGGGTTGAAGCCGGAGGCGTGGCGGGTGAGGACGTCGATCTCGTCCTGGCGGGAGGGCAGAGGGATCGTCAGTTTGAGCAGGAAGCGGTCGAGTTGGGCTTCCGGGAGGGGATAGGTGCCCTCGTATTCGACGGGGTTCTGCGTCGCGGCGACCAGGAAGGGGTCGGGGAGCGGGCGTGGGGTGCCGTCGACCGTGACCTGGCGTTCCTCCATGGCTTCGAGGAGGGAGGACTGGGTCTTGGGCGGGGTGCGGTTGATCTCGTCCGCGAGGAGGAGGTTGGTGAAGACCGGGCCTTCCTGGAAGGAGAACTCGGCGGTGCGGGTGTCGTAGACGAGGGAGCCGGTGACGTCGCTCGGCATCAGGTCGGGGGTGAACTGGACGCGTTTGGTGTCGAGTTCGAGGGCCGAGGCGAGGGTGCGGACGAGGAGCGTCTTGGCGACTCCGGGGACTCCTTCGAGGAGGACGTGTCCGCGGCAGAGGAGGGCGACGACGAGGCCGGTCACGGCGGGGTCCTGGCCGACCACGGCTTTGGCGATCTCGGCGCGCAGGGCTTCCAGAGAGGCCCGGGCGGTGCCCGCGTCCCCGGTGGTTCCGGCGTTGTCAGTGGTCGGGTCCATCATGAATGGCGTACCTCTCTTTCGAGGGCGTCGAGTTGGTCGGTCAGTGCGATGAGGGCCGCGTCGTCGCGGGGCGGCGGTCCGAAGAGGAGGGGGTGCAGGGTCTGTCCGTCGCCGGAGCGGTGGGCGGCCAGGGCGGGTAGCAGGGCCTCGGGCGCGTGCGCCTGGGCGACGGGGACGCCGACGAGGGGGGCGAGCCGGGTGCGGGTGGCGGAGCGAAGAGCGGCGGCCGCGCGGTCGCGGGCGTCGGCTTTGCGGTAGAGGCGGGCGCGGCCTTCGGCTGTTTCGGAGGCGCGGATCGCGACGGGGAGTCTTTCGGGCACGAGGGGGCCGAAGCGGCGTGCCCGCCACAAGGCGGCGAGAGCGGCTGCGACGAAGAGCTGGAGCGTGCCCCAGAGCCAGCCCGAGGGGAGCAGGTCGAGGAAGTTCTTCTGGTCGCCGTCGTGGGCGGCCGAGGTGTCGGCGAGCGAGGGGAGGTACCAGACCAGATGGGGGCGGGAGCCGAGGAGTTGGAGGGCGAGCGAGGCGTTGCCCTGCTTGTCGAGGCGGTCGTTGTAGAGGATGTCGGGGGCGCCGAGCACGACGGTGTCGCCCGTCCCGGATGCCGCGGGGATGCGCAGCAGGGTGGCGAGGCGTGCGCTGGGGTAGCAGCGTTCGGCGTCGAGGCGGGTGGTGGTGTAGCGGATGCCGCCGGTGTCCGCGCTGCCCGCGCGCCGGGCCTCTGGGAGGGCGCAGCCGGGGGCGAGAGTGTCACGGCTGCTGGTGGTGGGGTCCGCGGTGACCCCGGGGGCGAGCCGCTCGATGGACCAGCTGCCGGCTGCGACCAGGACGGCGCGTCCGCCGGAGGTCGCGGTCGCCTGGTGCAACTGCTCCTGTTGGCGGGTCGTCAGCAGGTCGGGTACGGCGACCAGGAGGGTGGTGTCCGGGCCGGTGGCGGCTCGCGCCTGGCCGAGGGTGGTGACCACGCGGGTGGAAATGCCGCGGTCGGCGAGGAGTTGGGCGACGGCGCGGCTGCCGTAGGGGTCGGCGGAGCGCGGGTCCAGTTCGCCGTGCCGGGCGGTGGAGCGTACGGCGGCCATGGCGATGGCCGCCGCGAGGAGCAGGACGACGGCGAGCGTGATGCCTCGCGCGCGGGTCCACACCTGGCGGGCGGTGGGCGCTGTGGAGGTGGTCGGCGCGGAGGCCTCGGCGGTCACCGGGCCGCCCCTTGGCGGGCGTTGTGGGCTGTGCTCACGGCGCTGTGGGCGAGGGCGGGCCTGGTGCGTTCCAGGTCGCGGTCGAGTTCGGCGATGCGTTGGTACGACTGCTCGTTCGCGCTGCGCCCGCCGTATGTGATGTCGTCGAACTCCCGTGCCGCGGAGGCGAGTCGGTCCGTGTGTGCCGGGAGTGTGCGGCCGGCTTCGGTGGCCGCTTCGTCGGCGGTGCGGCCGGGGCGGACGTCGAGCAGGGCCCGCTCCTCCAGGGAGCGGACGATGGCCCGCATGCGTTCCTGGACGGCCTGGTTCCAGTGGCCCTGGGCCGCGTGTGCCTCGCCGGCCGCGCGGTGTTCGGCGGCGCTGCGGGGGCGGTCGTCGAACAGGACGGCGGTGGAGGCGGGTTGGCGGCGCGGGGTGCCCAGGCGCCACCACAGGGCGGCCAGGACGGCGACGATGAACAGGATCACGACGACCAGGCCGAGCGTGCCGCCGGGTGTCGCGGAGGCGGCCGAGCCGAGCAGCCGGTCGAGCCAGTCCCAGAACGCGTTCAGGGCGCGCTGGAACAGGCCGGGTTCGTTCTCGTGGTACATGCGCTTGGACAGTTCGCGCCGAGCCGCCTCTCGCGCGGGGTCGCGTGAGAGGGTCACCGGCGGTTTGCCGCCCGAGCCGCCTGCTGCGCGGACGGCCGTGTCCGACGCGCGCAGCAGGCCGCGTACGACCGTGTTGCCGACGCCGGCCGGGGCCGCCGCCGTGAGAACTCCCCCCGTGAGACTCACCGCATCAGCTCCCCGGGACGGGACCGGGGGTGCCGGTGCCGTAGCCCTGGACACCGGCGGCGCGGGCCAGTTCGAGGTCGAGGGCCTCGCGGCGGATGCGCTGGTCGATGTAGAGGAGCACGGTGACGCCGGCGCTGATGGGGAGGGTGAGCGTGGCGCCGACCAGCGCGCCGATTCCTTGGACGATCAGGGTGGTCCAGCCGATGTGCCCGCCGTTGGCGCCGAGCAGGTCGTTCATGCCGTCACCGCTCGCGGCGGCCCCGATGAGGGTGAAGGGGATGGTCACGACGGCCGAGACGATGAGGGTGATGAGGAGGGTGAGCAGCATGATGCCGAAGATGCGCCACCAGGAGCCGCGCACGAGCTTCGCCGAGCGCTTCAGGGACTTCACGACGCCCTGCCGCTCCAGCATCAGGGCGGGGGCGGCGAGGTAGTAGCGGATCAGCAGCCACACGCCGATGACGGTGCCGCCGAGGAAGCCCAGGGCGAGCAGTGCCGCTCCGGCGTTGTCGCCGCCGCCGGCGATCAGGACGAGCAGGCCGGGCAGTGCCCCGGCGAAGATCGCGCCGACGAAGATCAGGGCCAGCAGGATGAGCAGCCCGAGCAGTTTCAGGATCTGCGGCCGGGCGTCGCGCCAGCTCTCGCGGGTGGTGACCGGCCGGCCGAGGACGGCCCGGCTGGTGATGGTGGTGAGCAGGGCGGTCGCGATGAGCATGGCGGCCGTGCGGATCACCGAGAGGACGCCGGTGCCGATCATGGTGTCGCGCAGGGCGTGGAGTGCTTCGGAGGGGGTGGCGTTGGGGTCGCTGACCGTGGTCTGGACGTCGTTCAGCACGAAGCCCTGAAGGAGGACCATGCTGACGTTCATGACCAGGGCGACGGTCAGCGAGATGCCGAGCACCGTGCGCCAGTAGGTGCGCATGGTGGAGACGGCGCCGTCGAGGATCTCGCCGACGCCGAGCGGGCGGAGCGGGATGACACCGGGCTTGGCCGCGGGCGGGGGGCCGCCCCAGCCGCCGCCCCAGGCTCCGTAGCCGCCGGGGGCGCCGTAGCCGGTGGGCGGGCCCGCGTAGCCACCGCCGTAGCCGCCGGGGCCCGGTGTGCCGGGCTGCTGTCCGCCCCAGCCCGGGCCGGGCGGTGGGGGCGGCGGGGCCTGGTGCGGGCCGGGGGCACCGGTGGGGGCGGACCACTGGCCGGGCGGCGGCTGTTCCTTGGACCACTTCGCGCCTGGGCCCTGCGCGTCGGTGACCGGCTGCGGCGCGGGCTCGGCATCGGCGGGGCGGTCGGCGGGCTCGGCGGGGCCGGACACGCCGGGTTCCCGACCCTCGGACGACGGGGCGGATCCGGGCGAGGCCCAGCCCGGAGTGTCTGTCATCGAAGCTCCTTCTCGGTGCCGGTCCGCTGTCGCGGCGGCAGGTTGGCAGCCATCGTGCCATGGGGTGGTTGTCCCCGGACCTGCCGCGGTGGGCGCCGGACTCCTTCAATTGTCCGCGGGATCCGGGGCAGACTGATCACATGGCTGATCAGCAGGCGCGAAGCGACGGGGACAAGCGGTCGACCGAGATACCTGTGGTCCGATGGGAGGAACCACCCGAAGGTCCTGTGCTGGTCCTTCTCGATCAGACGCGGCTTCCGGCGGAGGAGGTCGAGCTGGTGTGCACGGACGCGCCGGCGCTGGTGGAGGCGATCCGTTCGCTCGCCGTGCGCGGGGCGCCGCTGCTCGGGATCGCCGGGGCGTACGGCGTCGCGCTCGCCGCCGCACGGGGCTTCGACGTGGCCGAGGCGGCGCGGGCGCTGGAGGGCGCCCGGCCCACCGCGGTGAATCTGTCCGTCGGGGTGCGCCGGGCCGAGGCGGCGCACCGGGCGGCGCTGGCGAAGAGCGGCGATCCCGAAGCGGCGGCAGCCGCGGCGCTGGCCGCCGCGCGGACGCTGCACCGCGAGGATGCCGAGGCCAGCGCCCGGATGGCGGCGCACGGTCTGGCGCTGCTGGACGAGTTGCTGTCCGGCGGTGGGCACCGGATTCTCACCCATTGCAACACCGGTTCGCTGGTGTCGGGCGGGGAGGGCACGGCCTTCGCGGTGGCCCTCCAAGCGCACCGTGAGGGGCGGTTGCGGCGGTTGTGGGTGGACGAAACGCGTCCGTTGCTGCAAGGTGCTCGCCTGACGGCGTACGAAGCGGCACGCAGTGGCATGGCGTACACCTTGCTCACCGACAACGCGGCGGGTTCCCTGTTCGCGGCGGGTGAGGTGGACGCGGTGCTGATCGGGGCGGACCGCATCGCGGCCGACGGTTCGGTGGCGAACAAGGTGGGGAGCTATCCGCTCGCTGTGCTGGCGCGGTACCACCATGTGCCGTTCATCGTGGTGGCGCCGGTGACGACGATCGATCCGGACACTCCCGACGGGGCGTCCATCGAGGTCGAGCAGCGCCCCGGCTTTGAGGTGACGGAGATCACAGCACCCCAGGTGCCGGTGACGGGAGCGGGAGGCGGGATTCCGGTGGCACCCCTGGGGACCCAGGCGTACAACCCGGCGTTCGACGTGACGCCGCCCGAGCTGGTGACGGCCATCGTCACCGAGGGGGGAGCCGTTTCGCCCGTGACCGCCGAGGCTCTTGCGGAGCTGTGTGCGAGGTCACGCCAGGTAACGATTAGCTAATGGGATGATGTCGTTTATGAAGGGACGAGTCCTTGTCGTCGACGACGACACCGCACTGGCCGAGATGCTCGGCATCGTGCTGCGTGGTGAAGGTTTTGAGCCGTCTTTCGTAGCCGACGGCGACAAGGCGCTGGCCGCTTTCCGCGAGACCAAGCCCGATCTGGTGCTGCTCGACCTGATGCTGCCCGGACGGGACGGCATCGAGGTGTGCAGGCTGATCCGGGCGGAGTCCGGGGTGCCGATCGTGATGCTCACGGCGAAGAGCGACACCGTCGATGTCGTCGTGGGCCTGGAGTCGGGCGCCGATGACTACATCGTCAAGCCGTTCAAGCCGAAGGAGCTGGTGGCCCGGATCCGGGCGCGGCTGCGGAGGTCGGAGGAGCCGGCGCCGGAGCAGCTGACCATCGGTGACCTGGTCATCGACGTGGCCGGGCACTCGGTGAAGCGTGACGGGCAGTCGATCGCGCTGACCCCGCTGGAGTTCGACCTGCTGGTCGCGCTCGCGCGCAAGCCGTGGCAGGTGTTCACGCGCGAGGTGCTGCTCGAGCAGGTGTGGGGGTACCGGCACGCCGCCGACACACGGCTGGTCAACGTGCATGTCCAGCGGCTGCGATCCAAGGTCGAGAAGGACCCGGAGCGGCCGGAGATCGTGGTGACCGTCCGTGGTGTCGGTTACAAGGCCGGACCGAGCTGACATGTCCGGGGACAGCGCCGCTTCGGCTCCCGGCCGGTCCGGGGCCCGTCAGGGGCGGCCTGTCGGCCGGAGCGCGGGTGCGCGGTTCGGGCGGCTCTTCGAGGGCGGGCTGCTCCAGGGCGGGGTCCAGGGCAGTCCGGTCCTGCGGCTGTTCCTGCGCTGGGTGCGCCGTCCGCTGCTGCCGGTGATGCGGCTGTGGCGGCGCAACATCCAGCTCAGGGTCGTCGCCACGACCCTGCTGATGTCGCTGGGCGTCGTCCTGCTGCTGGGCTTCGTCGTGATCGGGCAGGTGCGCAACGGCCTGCTGGACGCGAAGGTGAAGGCCTCGCAGAGCCAGGCCACCGGCGGGTTCGCGGTGGCCAAGCAGAAGGCGGACGAGGCGGCGAGCGGGACCGCCACGGGGACGAACGCGGCCCCCGCCACGGGCGACGGCACCTCGACCGCGGACGGGCGGCAGTCGCAGAACGTCATCCAGTGGATGAGCGACCTCGTGGAGTCGCTGTCCAGCGGTGGCGCGGGCGCCTTCGACGTGGTGACGCTGCCCGTCGGTGACGACAGCGGCGGTGGACGCAGCCCGCGCGGTTCCGGGAACGTCAACCCGACCTCCAGCGTGCCCGCGGACCTGCGCGAGCGGGTCAACAGCGGGACGACGGCCGCCCAGAGCTACACGCGCATCGTCTACTCCAACGGCAAGGACTCGCAGCCGGCGCTGGTCATCGGCAAGCAGGTCAACGACCCCAACGGGCGGCCGTACGAGCTGTACTACCTCTTCCCGCTCACGCAGGAGGAGAAGTCCCTCAGCCTGGTCAAGGGCACGCTCGCGACCGCCGGGCTGTTCGTCGTCGTGCTGCTCGGGGCCATCGCCTGGCTGGTGGTGCGGCAGGTCGTCACGCCGGTGCGGATGGCGGCCGGGATCGCCGAGCGGCTGTCCGCCGGGCGGTTGCAGGAGCGGATGAAGGTCACCGGCGAGGACGACATCGCGCGCCTCGGCGAGGCCTTCAACAAGATGGCGCAGAACCTCCAGGTGAAGATCCAGCAGCTGGAGGACCTGTCGCGGATGCAGCGTCGGTTCGTGTCGGACGTCTCGCACGAGCTGCGCACACCGCTGACCACCGTCAGGATGGCGGCCGACGTCATCCACGAGGCGCGTGAGGATTTCGACCCGGTGACCGCGCGGTCGGCCGAGCTGCTCGCCGACCAGCTGGACCGGTTCGAGTCGCTGCTGGCGGATCTGCTGGAGATCAGCCGGTTCGACGCGGGCGCGGCGGCGCTGGAGGCCGAGCCGATAGATCTCAGAGAGGTCGTCCGGCGCGTGGTCAGCGGTGCCGAGCCGCTCGCGGAGCGCAAGGGCACGCACATACGCGTGCTCGGCGACCAGCAGCCCGTGGTCGCCGAGGCGGACGCCCGCCGCGTGGAGCGCGTGCTGCGCAACCTCGTGGTCAACGCCGTCGAGCACGGCGAGGGCAGGGACGTCGTCGTCAAGCTCGCCTCGGCGGGCGGCGCGGTCGCCGTCGCGGTGCGCGACTACGGCGTCGGGCTCAAGCCGGGCGAGGCCACGCGTGTCTTCAGCCGGTTCTGGCGGGCGGACCCGGCACGCGCGCGTACCACCGGTGGTACGGGCCTCGGGCTGTCGATCGCCCTGGAGGACGCCAGGCTGCACGGCGGCTGGCTGCAGGCCTGGGGCGAGCCGGGGGGCGGCTCGCAGTTCCGGCTGACGCTGCCGAGGACCGCCGACGAGCCGCTGCGGGGCTCGCCGATACCGCTGGAGCCCAAGGACTCACGCCGTAACCGAGGCCTGGACGAGGCCGGGCTGCCCGGCGGGGGCGGGGAGAAGCGGGCCACGGTTCCGGTGCAGCAGGGCGGCGCCCAGGCACCCGCGCTGCCGCCGCGCGCGCCGATCGCGCCGCGGCTGGCCGGGGCCACCCCGGCCGTCGGCCCGACGGCCCTGCCCGGCAACGGCAACGGTGCCCGTGTGGTGCCCCGCCCCAGCGGCGGTGCGCGGCGCCCGGACGAGGGGCCCGCCGCGGGATCCGCAGCCAGCGCGGATGCGGCCCGGCCGGATGCGGCCGCACCGGAGGACTCGACCCAGCCAGGGGAGGCATTTCGTGGCCGCTGACCGCAAGGGGGGCGCCCGGCAAAGACCCGGGCGCGCGGTGGCGTACGCCGCTCTGGGAGTCGTCCTGCTGGCGGGCTGTGCCTCGATGCCCGACAGCGGGGACCTGCGGAACGTGGAGTCCACGCCCCGGCAGGACACCGGGGTGCGGGTGTTCGCGATGCCGCCGGCCGAGGGCGCGGGTCCGGCCGAGATCATGCAGGGCTTCCTGGAGGCGCTGACCAGCGACGATCCCTCGTACGACACGGCTCGCAAGTATCTGTCGGACGACGCGGCGCGCAGGTGGCGCCCGGAGCGGTCGACCACGGTCCTCGCGAACGGGCCGAGCATCGAGACCGACTGCCGCGCGGGCGCCGGCCAGGAGCCGACCGACAGCGTCACCTGTGTCCTCGCGGGCACCCAGGTCGCGACCGTGGACGCGCAGCAGGCGTACGAGCCCACCGACGGCTCCTACCGCAAGAAGGTGCACCTCACGCGGAGCACCAAGACCGGACAGTGGCGCATCGACGGGCTGCCCGACGGCGTCGTGATGGGCAAGTCGGACTTCCAGCGCAACTACACGTCCGTCGACAAGTACTACTTCGCCTCGGACACGACGGGCGGGCCGAGCGGGCAGCCGGTGGCGGTGGCCGATCCGGTGTTCGTGCGCAGCAAGGTCGACGCGATGACGCAGATGGTCCGCTCGCTGCTGAACGGCCCGACCAGCTGGCTCGGCCCGGTCGTCAGGTCCGGGTTCCCGACCGGTACGGCCTTGCAGAAGGACGTGTCGGGGCTGGCGCCCGACGACCAGAACAAGCTGACGGTGCCGCTGAACCTCAAGGCGTCCCAGGTCACGCCGGGCAAGTGCACCGAGATGGCGACGCAGGTGCTGTTCACGCTGCGGAACCTGGCGCCGACGCTGGAGTCGGTCGAGCTGCAGGGCGCCGACGACCGCAGGCTGTGCGACCTGAGCGAGGAGCGCGCCGAGTCAGCCGCCTGGCACGGGTCGGCCAAGAGCCCGGAGTACCTGTACTTCCTCGACGGCAAGCACCGGTTGGTGCGGATGCCGACGGGGAGCACGGCTACCGGAGCGCTTCCGGTGCCGGGTGTGTTCGGTGAGAGCGACAAGGGCCTGGAGTCGGTTGCCGTCTCGCGCGACGAGCACAGTGCGGCCGGCGTCGGTGACGCCGGGAAGTCGTTGTACGTGACGTCGCTGGCCTCGGGCGGTTCGCTCGGCAACGCGCTGGTGACCAGCGCGGGCCCGACCGAGGGCGACCGGCTGACGGCACCGAGCTGGGACGCCCGCGGCGATCTGTGGGTGGCCGACCGGGACCCGCACCACGCGCGCCTGTACGTCGTGGAGCAGGGCGCCGCCAAGCCGCAGGAGGTCGCGGTCCCGGAGCTGTCCGGCCGGATCAAGGACGCCCGGGTGGCGGCCGACGGGGTACGGATCGCACTGGTCGTGGAGAAGAAGGACGGCGAGCAGTCCCTGCTCATCGGCCGGATCCAGCGCGACGACGGCACCGGACAGGGCACCTCGGTGGTGGAACTGCGTTCGGCGGCGCCGGACTTGGAGCAGGTCAGCGCCATGTCGTGGGCCGGGGACAGCAGGCTGCTCGCGGTGGGCCGGGAGCAGGGCGGCGTGTTGCAGATGCGGTACGTCCAGGTCGACGGCTCCACGCTGGACGGTCCGACGCCCGGTGCGCTCACCGGCGTCAAGGCCATCGCCGCGTCCGAGGACGAGCGGGTGCCGCTGGTGGCCTACTCCGAGGACGACGGGATCGTACGGCTGCCGTCCGGAGCGCAGTGGCAGAAGGTGGACAAGGACGGAACGGCACCGGTCTATCCGGGCTGACGGCCCTGCCGTCTGCGGGGCGGGCGCGGCCGCGGGCGCGCCGAGCGCGGCGTTCCGCACCTCTGTCCCGCACCGCTGGTCCCGCACCCCTGTCATCTCCCTGTTCACTCGTATGGGTGATGGGCGTTGTGCGCTGCCCCGGGTTGTCCACAGGGCGTTGTCCACAGGGGTGGCAGGGCGGCTGCGGCGTTGGCACAGTGGTGGGCATGCGGGGGTGGTGGCGGGACCTCACCGACCTGGTGCTGCCGGCCGACTGCGCGGGCTGCGGAGCACCACGTACGGTGCTCTGCCCGCGGTGCCGGGCCGTGTTGGACGGGCGCGCGCCGCGGCGGGTGCGGCCGGTGCCGGAGCCGACCGGGCTGCCGGTGGTGTACGCGGCGGCTCCGTACGCGCAGGAGGTGCGGGAACTGCTGTTGGCGCACAAGGAGCGGGGCGCGCTGGCTCTTGCGGGAGTGCTGGGCGGGGCTCTGGCGGGGGTCGTGCGGGCGGGGCTCGGCGGGAGCGGCGGCGGTGCCCGCGACTGTCCGGACGCCGGAGGCACCGGCACCGGCGGCCGGCCGGGCGGGGCTGCGGGTGAGCGGACGGTGGTGCTCGTCCCCGTGCCCTCCGCGCGGTGGGCCGTGCGGGCGCGCGGACACGATCCGGTCCGACGGATGGCGCTCGCGGCGGCCGGGGAGCTGCGGCGTGCCGGGACGCCGGCCCGGGTGGCGGCCGTACTGCGCCAGCGCCGGCCGGTGGCGGACCAGGCCGCACTCGACGCGCGACAGCGCCTGGAGAACCTCTCCGGCGCGCTGGAGGTGACGGCGGGCGGCGGCCGGCTGCTGGACGGGGGACGGGTCGTGCTCGTGGACGACCTGATCACCACCGGCGCCAGCCTCGCGGAGGCGGCGCGGGCACTGCGGGATACGGCCCTGTCGAGTCGAGAAGAGGGGCGCGGAGTGAGAACCTCCGTGTACGCGGCCGTAACTCGGGAAGGAAGGGAAGAACGACAGAGCGGAGCGCGGTCGGACCACGGGAAGTGGGTGCATGATGCACCGGAAAAGACGGCGTCGAACACCCTCGGGTACGCGCTCCGTGCGGCCGTGGTCGCCGCTCCTCGGGATTCTTTCGAAATAAACAGGAACTGACCGTCAACCTGCATCGTTGCAGGTGGCGAGAGGGGAATTTCACCTGAACGGAGGTACGCCGCAGTAGAGGGTGACGACATCCGTCCGGGCGAGATATGTTCGGTTGTGAGGAAAGGCGCAGGCCACACCTCTCATATCCGAATGCCGTGGCGCGGGTTTTCCGCAATCACCCGCGCCCATGGGGTGGAGATCTCGCCCATGGGGGAGGAGGAGGTGAAGTCACCGAGTCCGAGGTCCGGTGAGCACCGGACCTGGTGCAAAAGGGAGTTGCTCCGCCGACCGAGCGGAGCGATCCGGGAACGGAGTTCTGCGTGGACATCGTCGTCAAGGGCCGCAAGACCGAGGTGCCCGAGCGGTTCCGCAAGCACGTGGCCGAGAAGCTGAAGCTGGAGAAGATCCAGAAGCTCGACGGCAAGGTGATCAGCCTCGACGTCGAGGTGTCCAAGGAGCCCAACCCCCGACAGGCCGACCGCTGTGACCGGGTGGAGATCACCCTCCGCTCCCGCGGTCCGGTGATCCGGGCGGAAGCGGCGGCCAGCGACCCGTACGCGGCACTCGACCTGGCGGCGGAGAAGCTGGACGCCCGGCTGCGCAAGCAGCACGACAAGCGTTTCTCGCGGCGCGGCGCCCGCCGGATCTCGGCGGCCGAGGTTCCCGACCACGTCCCCGGCGCGGCGACGCTGAACGGCAACGGCCTGCCCGTCCACGAAGAAGACATGGACGGGGTCCCGACGAAGAAGATCGGCTCGCTGGAGGTCAAGGGTGAGGGTCCCCTCATCGTCCGCGAGAAGACCCACGTCGCCTCACCGATGACCCTCGACCAGGCCCTCTACGAGATGGAGCTGGTCGGGCACGACTTCTACTTGTTCGTCGACGCCGAGACGAAGCAACCGAGCGTCGTCTACCGGCGCCACGCCTACGACTACGGCGTGATCCATCTCGACCAGGACCAGATGGTCGCTGAGGCGCAGGCCCCCGCGGCGGGGGGCACGCTGGGCGGCTGATCCACCCGGAAGAAGCGGAACCGGTGCCCCTGGCAGCGCGTGTGCGCCCCCAGGGGCACCGGTGTGCGACCAGTTCACGCCCCGCATGTCACCTCTGCGTCGCCCGGGCATGAAATCATGGCCGAACCGGCCCAACCGGTGGGCCGTTGCCTTGGGTTGGCGATGGCGCGGGACAACAGGCCACAGCCTTCAGGGGGAGGAACGATGGCGGACACCTTCGGACCGATGCGGGACGAAGACGCCGACGACGGTGTCATCGGCAGGGGCCCGGACGCGGGCTCCTCACGCAGGGAGCCGATCAGGGTCCTGGTCGTGGACGACCACGCCCTCTTCCGGCGGGGCCTGGAGATCGTGCTGGCGGCCGAGGAGGACATCCAGGTCATCGGCGAGGCCGGCGACGGCGCCGAGGCCGTGGAGAAGGCCGCCGACCTGCTGCCCGACATCGTGCTGATGGACGTCCGCATGCCCAAGCGGGGTGGAATCGAAGCCTGCACCTCCATCAAGGAGGTCGCCCCCAGCGCGAAGATCATCATGCTGACGATCAGCGACGAGGAGGCCGACCTCTACGACGCGATCAAGGCGGGGGCGACCGGATACCTCCTCAAGGAGATCTCCACCGACGAGGTGGCGACCGCCATTCGCGCGGTGGCCGACGGGCAGTCCCAGATCAGCCCGTCCATGGCGTCCAAGCTCCTCACCGAGTTCAAGTCGATGATCCAGCGCACCGACGAGCGACGGCTGGTGCCCGCGCCACGGCTGACCGACCGGGAGCTGGAGGTCCTCAAGCTCGTCGCGACGGGGATGAACAACCGGGACATCGCCAAAGAGCTGTTCATCTCCGAGAACACCGTGAAGAACCACGTCCGCAACATCCTGGAGAAGCTCCAGCTGCACTCCAGGATGGAAGCGGTGGTCTACGCGATGCGGGAGAAGATCCTCGAGATCCGGTAGGGGACGACGGCGGCGGATCCGGCGGAGGTCAGCCGAGGGCGCGGGCGAGTTCCCTGACCAGGGGCTCGCGCAGCTCCGGCGTTGCCACACGCTCCACGCGGACGTCCGTGCAGTCCACCCAGCTCGCCGCCTCGACCAGGGCCTGTGCGACCGCCGGGACGGCCTTCAGCTCGTCCACAGTGACCTGCTTGGCCACCAGCGTGCGGCCCTCGCGGGCCGGATCCACCCGTCCGACCAGCCGGCCGCCCGCCAGCACCGGCATCGCGAAGTAGCCGTAGACCCGCTTCGGCTTGGGGACGTACGCCTCCAGGCGGTGGGTGAAGCCGAAGATCCGCTCCGTGCGCGCCCGCTCCCAGATCAGTGAGTCGAACGGCGACAGCAGCGTGGTCCGGTGCCGGCCGCGCGGCGGGGTCGCGAGGGCCGCCGGGTCGGCCCAGGCGGGCCTGCCCCAGCCCTCGACCTCGACCGGCACCAGGCCCGAGTCGGCGATCACCGCGTCGACCTGCTCGCCCTTGAGACGGTGGTAGTCGGCGATGTCCGCGCGCGTGCCCACGCCCAGGGACTCGCCGGCCAGCCGGACCAGGCGGCGCAGGCACTCGGTGTCGTCCAGCTCGTCGTGCAGCAGCATGTCCGGGATCGCACGCTCGGCGAGGTCGTACACCCGCTTCCAGCCGCGCCGCTGGACGCAGACCACCTCGCCGTACATCAGCGCGCGCTCCACGGCTACCTTGGTGCCCGACCAGTCCCACCATTCGTTCGTCCTCTTCGCGCCGCCCAGCTCCGTGGAGGTCAGCGGGCCCTCCGCGCGCAGCTGCTTGATGACCTGGTCGTACGCGCCGTCGGGCAGATCGTGGTTCCAGTGCGGGCGATGACGGTAGGCGCGGCGGCGGAAGGCGAAGTGCGGCCACTCCTCGACCGGGAGGATGCACGCCGCGTGCGACCAGTACTCGAAGGCGTGCGTGTCGTGCCAGTAGGCCGATTCGACCGTCTTGCGGCCGACGGCACCCAGGCGGGCGTAGGGCACGAGTTCGTGGGAGCGGGCCAGGACCGAGATCGTGTCGAGCTGGACCGCGCCGAGGTGGCGCAGCACCCCGCGGACACCGGCCCGCCGGTCGGGCGCGCCGAGGAAGCCCTGGGCCCGCAGGGCGATGCGGCGGGCGTCGTCCGCGGTGAGGGAGGTGGTCGGGCGCGGAAGGGTCGTCATGCCCCGGACCCTAGAGGCTGCCACTGACAATCCGTGCTGAGCTGGGCGTTCGCCCCGGGCGGCTCAGCCGCGGGCCGGCAGGTACGGCGCCGTGGAGGGCAGGCCCAGGTCCGAGGGGAGCAGCGAGCCGACCCAGCAGTCCCGCCGTACCCCCTTGTTGTTCACCGCGGAGCGCAGGGTGCCCTCGATGGTGAAGCCCGCGCGCTCGGCCACCGCACGGGAGGGGTGGTTGCCGACCTCGGCGCGCCATTCGACCCGGTCGACACCGACCGCGGTGAAGATCCACCGGCAGGCCGCGAGCGTGGCCTCGGTGACGTAGCCGCGCCCGCGGTGCTCCGCCGTTCCCCAGAAGCCGACCTCCGCCACGCCGAGCGAACGCATGGTGAGACCGAGCATTCCGGCGAGTTCCCCGCCCGGCAGGAAGACGCCGAAGGTGAACATCGAACCCTGCTCCCAGCCCTCGGGGACCAGCTGCTGGGTGAAACTGCCCGCGTGCTCGGGCAGGTAGGGGGAGGGGACGGTGGTCCAGCGCTGGATGCCGGGGTCCTGCGCGGCCTCGTAGACCGCCTGGGTGTCGTGCGGGCCGACCGTGCGCAGGACCAGGCGGTCCGTGGTGAGAGTGACGGGTTCCATCGACCGATTGTGCTGGGCGTCCCGCGCGCGGGCCATCGTTTTTCGCTATGCGTGAGCGCGTGATCACATTTCGCGCAATTCCTCGCTCCGATGCGGCACTATCCCCGTGCCCCGTCCGTTGTCCTGGATGAGGCAAGCCGTCGGGCCGCCAGGCCTCCCGGCCCAGCCGGGTCCTCGCATACGATGGCCGTTGCTCAGTACGTCCAATGGAAACCGACCGTCCCAGGCCCGACCGGCAAGGAGACATACCCCCGTGTCCGTCCTCTCGAAGATCATGCGTGCAGGCGAAGGCAAGATCCTGCGCAAGCTGCACCGCATCGCGGACCAGGTCAACTCCATCGAAGAGGACTTCGTCGACCTCTCCGACGCCGAGCTGCGGGCCCTCACCGAGGAGTACAAGCAGCGGTACGCCGACGGTGAGAGCCTGGACGACCTGCTCCCCGAGGCGTTCGCCACCGTCCGCGAGGCCGCCAAGCGCGTGCTCGGCCAGCGGCACTACGACGTGCAGATGATGGGTGGCGCCGCCCTCCACCTCGGCTACGTGGCCGAGATGAAGACCGGCGAGGGCAAGACCCTCGTCGGCACGCTGCCCGCGTATCTGAACGCGCTGTCCGGCGACGGCGTCCACCTCATCACGGTCAACGACTACCTGGCCGAGCGCGACTCCGAGATGATGGGCCGCGTCCACAAGTTCCTGGGCCTGACCGTCGGTTGCATCCTCGCCAACATGACGCCGGCCCAGCGCCGCGAGCAGTACGAATGCGACATCACGTACGGCACGAACAACGAGTTCGGCTTCGACTACCTGCGCGACAACATGGCGTGGTCGAAGGACGAGCTGGTGCAGCGCGGCCACAACTTCGCCATCGTCGACGAGGTCGACTCCATCCTGGTCGACGAGGCCCGTACGCCGCTGATCATCTCCGGCCCGGCCGACCAGGCCACCAAGTGGTACGGCGACTTCGCCAAGCTCGTCACGCGCCTGAAGAAGGGCGAGGCCGGCAACCCGCTCAAGGGCGTCGAGGAGACCGGCGACTACGACGTCGACGAGAAGAAGCGCACCGTCGCCATCCACGAGAACGGCGTCAGCAAGGTCGAGGACTGGCTGGGCATCGACAACCTCTACGAGTCGGTGAACACCCCGCTGGTGGGCTACCTGAACAACGCCATCAAGGCGAAGGAACTGTTCAAGAAGGACAAGGACTACGTCGTCATCGACGGCGAGGTCATGATCGTCGACGAGCACACGGGCCGTATCCTCGCCGGCCGCCGCTACAACGAGGGCATGCACCAGGCGATCGAGGCGAAGGAGGGGGTGGACATCAAGGACGAGAACCAGACGCTCGCCACGATCACCCTCCAGAACTTCTTCCGCCTCTACTCGAAGCTCTCCGGCATGACCGGTACGGCGATGACCGAGGCCGCCGAGTTCCACCAGATCTACAAGCTCGGCGTGGTCCCGATCCCGACCAACAGGCCGATGGTCCGCAAGGACCAGTCGGACCTGATCTACCGCACCGAGGTCGCCAAGTTCGAGGCGGTCGTCGACGACATCGCGGAGAAGCACGAGAAGGGCCAGCCGATCCTCGTCGGCACGACCTCCGTCGAGAAGTCGGAGTACCTCTCGCAGCAGCTCTCCAAGCGCGGCATCCAGCACGAGGTGCTCAACGCCAAGCAGCACGAGCGCGAGGCGTCGATCGTCGCGCAGGCCGGCCGCAAGGGCGCCGTGACCGTGGCGACCAACATGGCCGGCCGTGGTACGGACATCAAGCTCGGCGGCAACCCCGAGGACCTCGCCGAGGCGGAGCTGCGCCAGCGCGGCCTCGACCCCGAGGAGCACATCGAGGAGTGGGCGCAGGCGCTGCCCGCCGCCCTGGAGAAGGCCGAGCAGGCGGTCAAGGCCGAGAAGGACGAGGTCGAGGACCTCGGCGGGCTGTACGTCCTCGGCACCGAGCGGCACGAGTCGCGCCGTATCGACAACCAGCTGCGCGGTCGTTCCGGCCGTCAGGGCGACCCGGGCGAGTCCCGGTTCTACCTCTCCCTCGGTGACGACCTGATGCGCCTGTTCAAGGCCCAGATGGTCGAGCGCGTGATGTCCATGGCGAACGTGCCGGACGACGTGCCGATCGAGAACAAGATGGTCACGCGCGCGATCGCGTCCGCGCAGTCGCAGGTCGAGCAGCAGAACTTCGAGACCCGTAAGAACGTCCTGAAGTACGACGAGGTGCTCAACCGGCAGCGCGAGGTCATCTACGGCGAGCGCCGCCGCGTGCTGGAGGGCGAGGACCTGCACGAGCAGGTCCAGCACTTCATGAACGACACGATCGACGCGTACGTCAGCGCGGAGACCGCCGAGGGCTTCCCGGAGGACTGGGACCTGGACCGGCTGTGGGGTGCCTTCAAGCAGCTCTACCCGGTGAAGGTCGACATCGACGAGCTGGAGGAGGCCGCCGGCGACCGGGCCGGTCTGACGGCCGAGTTCATCTCCGAGTCCGTCAAGGAGGACATCCACGAGCAGTACGAGTCCCGGGAGGCCCAGCTCGGCTCCGAGATCATGCGGGAGCTGGAGCGCCGGGTCGTGCTGTCGGTCCTCGACCGCAAGTGGCGCGAGCACCTCTACGAGATGGACTACCTCCAGGAGGGCATCGGCCTGCGCGCGATGGCGCAGAAGGACCCGCTGGTCGAGTACCAGCGCGAGGGCTTCGACATGTTCACCGCGATGATGGAGGGCATCAAGGAGGAGTCCGTCGGCTATCTGTTCAACCTGGAGGTCCAGGTCGAGCAGCAGGTCGAGGAGGTCCCCGTCGAGGCCGCCGAGCCGGTTGCCGAGGGCGTCCAGGACACGGTCCCGGCCCAGGCGGGGGCCCGTCCCGAGATCCGCGCGAAGGGTCTGGACGTGCCGCAGCGGCGGGATCTGCACTTCTCCGCGCCGACGGTGGACGGCGAGGGCGGTGTCGTCGAGCGCGACCTGGAGGACGACGAGCCGGTGCGGTCCGAGTCGGACGGCCTGACGCGTGCCGAGCGCCGTCGCCAGGCCAAGGGCGGACGGCGCCGCAAGAAGTGACGCGCGCGCGGTCGCAGAGCGGCTGAGCAGGGCCGGGCTCCCTCGGGGGAGCCCGGCCCTTCGCCGTGGTGCCGGTGGCGGGGTTCGCCGGGCCTCGGCGGTGGTTGTGGGGGGCTACGGGGATGGCTGGGAGCGGGCTCCGGCTTCCACCGCCGTGCAGCGCCAGCGGAGGTCCTGGCCCAGTTCCAGGCGGAAGGCCAGCGCGCGGAGCCGGCTGCCGGCGGAGATGCGGGCGAAGACCTCCAGGGCGCCGTCGCAGGGGACGTAGTAGCCGATGTCCCGGACGACGGGGCGGGCGCCGTGGGTGCGCAGGGGGCCGCGTTCGGCGAGGAGGGCCAGGTCGTCGTAGGCGCGGCCGGCGGTGTGGCGGAGCATCCAGTGGACGGGGCGCTGACCGCTCAGGACGGCCAGCAGGCGGTCCGCGAAGACGTCGGTGGGGCGCTGTGGGGGCTGGGCCGTCTCCGGGGCCCTGAGGGGCGGGCCGGCCGTCCTGGCAGGCGCCGGTGTGTCGCGGGCGCTCCTCGTCGGCGGCTTGCGGGGCGGGGCGCCGCCGGGGCGGCGGGTGTCGTGGCGGGTCGGCGGGCGGTGGCGCGGGCGGGGCTGGACGGTACGGCTCATGACCTTGTTCATGGGGTCCCCGTTCGGCGGGCTCGGTTGATACCGGTCGGTAACTCGCTGGTGGGGATCTTGTACGGGGCGCGGAGCCGGGTGGCAAGGGCGGCGGTGCGCTGCGGGGAGGGGCGGAGAAGTTCGCCTATCCGGGGGACCCGTGGGTCCTGGAACCCCGGAATCACGCGGGCGCACCGGGTGAATGCGTGGCCCGGTGTCCACGGGTTCACGGGTGTGGGCAGGGACTCGAAAGGGGACCCGCGCACGTATCCTGAAGCCTTCGAGCCCTTGATCAGGAAAGAGCGGCCACCATGCGCGTCTACGTCCCCCTGACCCTTCCCGCGCTCGCCGAGGCGCACAAGACGGGTGAGCTGGGGAGCGGCCCCTTCGTCGCGTACGCCGTCACACCCGAACTGCGTGCGTGGTACGTCTCCGAGGACGTCGAGGAGCTGGAGTACGCCGCGCTCGGGCAGGCCGCGCTGGCCTCGCTGCGGCGGCTGGCGGCGGATCCGGGCGCGGCGCGGCGCCGGGTCGTGGTCGCCGTGGACGTGCCGGACGGTGCCGCGAGCGCCGGTCCGGACCGGGGGGCGGACCCGTCCGCGCCGGGCGAGGTGACCGTGGCGTTGAGCGTGCCGCTCGCGAAGGCGGCCGCCGTGCACGTCGACGCCGACGACGCGGAGCAGGACGTGGCCGCGGCGGCGCAGGCGCTGGCGGCGGCGGACGGCGGGGACGACGACGCGCAGTCCGTCGTGGACGGGGCGGACGACCACGAGCTGCTCTGGTTCGCCACGCAGGAGATCCCCAACCTGGTCGGGCAGGGCGCCTGACGTCGGGCCCGTCGTCGGCCCGGGGCGTGCGGCCGGGGTGATTGTCAGTGGGGGCGAGTACGGTTTTCGGCATGGGGATGCACGGAAGCGCGCACATCGTCTGGGACTGGAACGGCACGCTGTTCCACGACAATGACGCGATCATCGGGGCGACGAACGCGGCCTTCGCCGAGCTGGGGCTCGCGCCGATCACGATGGAGGAGTACCGGGCGCTGTACTGCGTGCCGGTGCCGAAGTTCTACGAGCGGCTGCTCGGGCGGCTGCCGACCGAGGCCGAGTGGGAGCTGATGGACGGGGTGTTCCATCGGCACTACGCGGAGCAGCGGGGGCGCTGCGGGCTGGCCGACGGGGCGGCGGAGCTGCTCGCCGGATGGAGAACAGCCGGGCACAGCCAGTCCCTGCTGAGCATGTACGGACACGAGGAACTGGTGCCGCTCGTGCGGGGGTTCGGCATCGAGGCGCAGTTCCTGCGGGTCGACGGGCGTACGGGGCCGTCCGGGGGGAGCAAGGCCGCGCACATGGTGCGGCATCTGGCGGCGCTCGGGACGGGCGTGGAGCCCGCGCGGACCGTGGTGATCGGGGACGCGGCGGACGACGCGGTCGCGGCGCGCGAGGTGGGAGCGCGGGCCGTGCTGTACACCGGGGGGTCGCACAGCCGGGACAGCCTGGAGGCCGTGGGCGTGCCGGTCGTGGACACGCTCGCGGAGGCGGTGCAGGAAGCAGAGCGAATAGCGGCGTAGCCGGGGACCGGCACCGCTGCGGCGGTACGGCCGCTGCGCCCGCCCTCGCCCCGCCGTCCCGCCCGCCCCCGCTCTCCGCCCTGCCTCGCGCCCCTCAGCCCGCCGGTGCCGCCGCCCGCAGGACCTTCAGGAACTCGCGCATCCAGGCCGGGTGGTCCGGCCAGGCACGGGAGGAGACCAGGGTGCCGTCGACGACCGCCTCGGTGTCCTGGAAGCCCGCGCCGGCCGCCTGCATGTCCGGTTCCAGGGCGGGGTACGCGGTGACCCTGCGGCCGCGCAGGGTGTCGATCGCCGCGGTGAGCAGAGGGCCGTGGCAGATCTGGGCGACGGGCTTGTCGGCGTCGAAGAAGGCCTTGAGGATCTTGCGCAGCTCGGGGTCGTTGCGCAGGTACTCCGGGGCGCGGCCGCCGGGGACGACGAGGGCGACGTACTCGCCGGGGTCGACGTCGGCGAAGGCCAGGTCGGCGGGCCAGGTGTAGCCGGGCTTCTCCGTGTAGGTGTCGTAGCCGGGTTCGAAGTCGTGGACGACGAAGCGCAGGGTCTTGCGGGAGGGAGCGGCGATATGGACCTCGTAGCCTTCCTCCAGCAGGCGCTGATAGGGGTAGAGGACTTCCAGGGATTCCGCTGCGTCGCCGGTGACGATCAGGATCTTCGCGGGCATGTCGGCTCCTCCGGGCAGGCAGGGTGTGCTCTCAGGGTGAGGTCGGGGATCTCGCGGCGCGACCTGACACTGAGACCTACCCGGACCGGCCTCCCGGCTACCCGCGGCCGCCCCCGCCGGATACGTCACTCGGGCCCGCCCCGGCGCTGTGCAGAACGTCAAACTTCGACCCCCTGTTTTGTACACATACGGCTCATGACGAGCCCGGGGTGAGGAGCGATAGCCTTGTGGCGTGATCAGCGCGATAGTTCGCGGGGACGATCGTGTCCCTGCCCCGCGCCCGGGTTGCACGGAACACCTCCGTGGCCGGGCGGCGGTCGCTGGTCTTCGCGGGCGGGGCGGGGCCGCAGGAGCTCC
Source organism: Streptomyces sp. NPDC055966 (assembly GCF_042269865.1). NCBI lineage: Bacteria > Bacillati > Actinomycetota > Actinomycetes > Kitasatosporales > Streptomycetaceae > Streptomyces > Streptomyces sp. NPDC055966. The sequence continues at coordinate 931,724 of NZ_JBHJYK010000001.1, read as the reverse complement.
CGGGGCGCCGTGGGCAACCCTGGACATGGCCGTGCCGAGAGCAGCGTCACGCCTGGCGGGTGTGACGACAATGGCCGAACTCCCCCCGCTCATCTCACCTCGCGGCATAGCGTCTGAGTGGTCCGGACACCCCGGGCTGTGGCGTCGAGCCGGAGGGAAAGAGACCGTACTTCCTTCTACGTCACGCAACGGCGCGCGACAGGAGTCAGAGGACAATGCAGACCAAGCTGGACGAAGCCAAGGCCGAGCTGCTCGGAAGGGCCGCCCGGGTAGCTGAGAACAGCCCGGTCGGGGGGCACCTACCGACCGGGACCGCGGGCGAGGGCTCCCCGGACACCCCGGACAGCGAGTCCGTGCTCGCGTTCCTCCAGCGGTACTACCTGCACACCGCCCCGGAAGACCTCGCCGACCGCGACCCGGTCGACGTCTTCGGCGCCGCGGTCTCCCACTACCGTCTCGCCGAGACCCGCCCCCAGGGCACGGCGAACGTGCGGGTCCACACCCCGACCGTGGAGGAGAACGGGTGGACCTGCAGCCACAGCGTGGTCGAGGTCGTCACCGACGACATGCCCTTCCTGGTCGACTCGGTCACCAATGAGCTGACCCGGCAGGGACGCGGCATCCACGTCGTCGTCCATCCCCAGTTCGTCGTCCGGCGTGATCTGACCGGCAGGCTGCTGGAGGTCCTGCCGACCCCGCCCGCCGGCGACCTCCCGCACGACGCGCACTTCGAGTCCTGGATCCACGTCGAGATCGACCGGGAGACGGACCGCGCCGACCTGAAGCAGATCACCGCCGATCTGCTGCGCGTCCTGTCCGACGTCCGCGAGGCCGTCGAGGACTGGGAGAAGATGCGCGCCACGGCGATCCGGATCGCCGACGAGCTGCCGACCGACCCCGCCCCCGGCGACCTGGCCAAGGCCGAGGTCGAGGAGGCGCGTGAGCTGCTGCGCTGGCTGTCCGACGAGCACTTCACCTTCCTCGGCTACCGCGAGTACGAGCTGCGCGACGACGACACGCTCGCCGCCGTGCCCGGCACCGGCCTCGGTGTCCTGCGCTCCGACCCGCAGCACGCCGAGGACGATCAGCACCCGGTCAGCCCGTCCTTCGAGCGGCTGTCGGCCGACGCCCGCGCCAAGGCCCGCGAGCACAAGCTCCTCGTTCTGACCAAGGCGAACAGCCGGGCCACCGTGCACCGGCCGTCGTACCTGGACTACGTCGGGGTCAAGAAGTTCGACGCGGACGGCAACGTCGTCGGCGAGCGGCGGTTCCTCGGGCTCTTCTCGTCCGCCGCGTACACCGACTCCGTGCGCCGGGTCCCCGTCGTCCGCCGCAAGGTCGACGAGGTGCTGCACCGCGCCGGGTTCTCGCCGAACAGCCACGACGGCCGTGACCTGCTCCAGATCCTGGAGACCTACCCGCGCGACGAGCTGTTCCAGACGCCCGTCGCCGAGCTCCAGTCCATCGTCACCTCCGTGCTCTACCTCCAGGAGCGCCGCCGGCTGCGGCTGTACCTGCGCCAGGACGAGTACGGGCGCTACTACTCGGCCCTCGTCTACCTCCCGCGCGACCGCTACACCACGGGTGTCCGGCTGCGGATCATCGACATCCTCAAGGAGGAGCTCGGCGGCATCAGCGTCGACTTCACCGCCTGGAACACCGAATCGATCCTGTCCCGGCTGCACTTCGTCGTCCGCGTCCCGCCGGGCACCGTGCTGCCCGAGCTGTCGGACGCCGACCGCGACCGCATCGAGGCCCGTCTCGTCGAGGCCGCCCGCTCCTGGGCCGACGCGTTCGCCGAGGCGCTGACCGCCGAGTGCGGCGAGGAGCACGCGGCCGAGATGCTGCGCCGCTACGGCACCGCGTTCCCCGAGGGCTACAAGGCCGACCACACGCCGCGTGCCGCGGTCGCCGACCTGGTCCACCTGGAGCAGCTCGGCGGGGACAAGACCTTCAGCCTGAGCCTGTACGAGCCGGTGGGCGCGGGTCCCGAGGAGCGCCGGTTCAAGATCTACCAGAAGGGCGGCTCGGTCTCCCTCTCGCACGTGCTGCCGGTGCTCAGCCGCCTCGGCGTCGAGGTCACCGACGAGCGGCCGTACGAGCTGCGCTGCTCGGACCGTACGACCGCCTGGATCTACGACTTCGGTCTGCGCGTGCCCCAGGCGGCGGGCGGCGGGGAGCACCTCGGCGACGACGCCCGTGACCGCTTCCAGGAGGCCTTCGCCGCCACCTGGACCGGCAAGGCCGAGAACGACGGCTTCAACGCGCTCGTGCTGGGCGCCGGGCTGTCCTGGCGGCAGGCGATGGTGCTGCGGGCCTACGCCAAGTACCTGCGCCAGGCCGGTTCGACCTTCTCGCAGGACTACATGGAGGACACCCTCCGCAACAACGTCCACACCACCCGGCTGCTCGTCTCGCTGTTCGAGGCGCGGATGTCGCCGGACCGGCAGAAGGCCGGCCTGGAGATCACGGACGCGCTGCTGGAGGAGCTGGACGCGGCCCTGGACCAGGTGGCGAGCCTGGACGAGGACCGGATCCTGCGGTCCTTCCTCACCGTCATCAAGGCGACGCTGCGCACGAACTTCTTCCAGGAGAAGGGCGACGGCACGCCGCACGACTACGTCTCCATGAAGTTCGACCCGCAGGCCATTCCCGACCTGCCCGCGCCGCGCCCGGCGTTCGAGATCTGGGTGTACTCGCCGCGCGTCGAGGGCGTGCACCTGCGCTTCGGCAAGGTCGCGCGCGGCGGTCTGCGCTGGTCCGACCGGCGTGAGGACTTCCGCACCGAGATCCTCGGCCTCGTCAAGGCGCAGATGGTGAAGAACACCGTCATCGTGCCGGTCGGCGCCAAGGGCGGCTTCGTCGCCAAGCAGCTGCCGGACCCGGCCAAGGACCGCGACGCGTGGCTGGCCGAGGGCGTCGCCAGCTACAAGACGTTCATCTCGGCGCTGCTCGACATCACCGACAACATGGTCGCCGGCGAGGTCGTGCCCCCGCAGGACGTGGTCCGCCACGACGGCGACGACACCTACCTGGTGGTCGCCGCCGACAAGGGCACCGCGACGTTCTCGGACATCGCCAACGGGGTCGCCGAGAAGTACAACTTCTGGCTGGGCGACGCCTTCGCCTCCGGCGGCAGCGCGGGCTACGACCACAAGGGCATGGGCATCACCGCGCGCGGCGCCTGGGAGTCCGTCAAGCGGCACTTCCGCGAGCTGGGCGTGGACACGCAAGGCCAGGACTTCACGGTCGTCGGCATCGGCGACATGTCCGGTGACGTGTTCGGCAACGGCATGCTGCTCTCCGAGCACATCCGGCTGGTCGCCGCCTTCGACCACCGGCACATCTTCATCGACCCCACCCCGGACGCGGAGACCTCGTACGCCGAGCGCCGCCGCCTGTTCGAGCTGCCCCGCTCCTCCTGGGCGGACTACAACACCGAGCTGCTGTCGGCGGGCGGCGGGATCTTCCCGCGCAGCGCCAAGTCGATCCCGGTGAACGCCCACGTCCGCGAGGCCCTCGGCATCGAGGGCAAGGTCACCAAGATGACCCCGGCCGACCTGATGAAGGCGATCCTGCACGCGCCGGTGGACCTGCTGTGGAACGGCGGCATCGGCACGTACGTGAAGTCGTCGGCCGAGTCCAACGCCGACGTCGGCGACAAGGCCAACGACGCCATCCGCGTCGACGGCGAGGACCTGCGTGTCAAGGTCGTCGGCGAGGGCGGCAACCTGGGTCTGACCCAGCTCGGCCGGATCGAGTTCGCCCGGCACGGCGGCAAGATCAACACCGACGCGATCGACAACAGCGCCGGTGTGGACACCTCCGACCACGAGGTGAACATCAAGATCCTGCTGAACGGCCTGGTCGCGGACGGCGACATGACCGTCAAGCAGCGCAACAAGCTCCTCGCCGAGATGACCGACGAGGTCGGCGCCCTGGTGCTGCGCAACAACTACGCGCAGAACACCGCCCTGGCCAACGCCCTCTCGCAGGCGGGCGCCATGCTCCACGCCCAGCAGCGGTTCATGCGTCACCTGGTGCGCGAGGGGCACCTGGACCGGGGGCTGGAGTTCCTGCCGACCGACCGCCAGATCCGTGAGCGGCTCGGCCAGGCGCAGGGCCTGACCAGCCCGGAGACGGCCGTCGTCATGGCGTACACGAAGATCACGGTCGCCGAGGAGCTGCTGCACACCTCGCTGCCGGACGACCCGTACCTGCGCGGCCTGCTGCACGCGTACTTCCCGACGGCCCTGCGCGAGCGGTTCGCCGAGGCGATCGACAACCACCCGCTGCGCCGTGAGATCACCACGACCGTGCTGGTCAACGACACGGTCAACACGGGCGGCACGACGTATCTGCACCGGCTGCGCGAGGAGACCGGTGCCTCCCTGGAGGAGATCGTGCGGGCGCAGACCGCGGCCCGCGCCATCTTCTCCTCGGCTCCGGTGTGGGACGCGGTCGAGGCCCTGGACAACAGGGTCGACGCCGCCGTCCAGACCCGCATCCGGCTGCACTCGCGCCGGCTGGTCGAGCGCGGCACGCGCTGGCTGCTCAACAACCGGCCGCAGCCGCTCCAGCTCGCCGAGACGGTCGAGTTCTTCGCCGAGCGGGTCGAGCGGGTCTGGCAGGAGCTGCCGAAGCTGCTGCGCGGCGCGGACCTGGAGTGGTACCAGCACGTGTACGACGAGCTCTCCGCCGTCGGCGTCCCGGACGAGCTCGCCACGCGCGTGGCCGGTTTCTCCTCGGCCTTCCCGACGCTGGACATCGTCTCGGTGGCCGACCGCACGGGCAAGGAGCCGCTCGACGTCGCCGACGTCTACTACGACCTCGCCGACCGGCTGAACATCACCCAGCTGATGGACCGCATCAGCGACCTGCCCCGCAACGACCGCTGGCAGTCCATGGCCCGCGCCTCCATCCGCGAGGACCTGTACGCGGCCCACGCGGGGCTCACCGCGGACGTGCTCGCGGCCGGCAACGGCACCTCGACGCCGGGGCAGCGGTTCGAGGCCTGGGAGCAGAAGAACTCCGCGATCCTGGGCCGGGCGCGCACCACCCTGGAGGAGATCCGCAGCTCGGACTCCTTCGACCTCGCCAACCTGTCGGTGGCGATGCGCACGATGCGGACGCTGCTGCGCACGCATTCGTAGGGTCCGCGCGTAAGGAAGGCACCGAAGACGCCCCGGGCACCCAGCGGCCCGGGGCGTCTCGCTTCTTGCCGACCCTTAAGAAACCTCGGCTAGGGTCAGCAGGATGCACGCCGCACCGTCTGACACCGAGCCCGTGAGCCGCACGGAGCCGCCGCAGAACCCCACCGCGCGGGCCGGCCGGGCTCTGCCCCAGGCCGTCGCCGCTCTCGTCGTGGTGCTGCTGCTCCTCGTGATCGTCCGCCTGCCCTGGGCGGGCGACCTCGGCATGCACGCGGCCACCATCGAGCGCCTGCGCCACAACCTGCTGCATCCCGGCAACCCGCTGGTCGACGCGGACACGCCGAGCCCGTACTACTCGCCGTGGATGCTGGTGCTGGGCCTGGTCGCCAAGCTGACCGGACTGTCGGTGTTCGTCGTCCTGCGCATCGCCGCGGTCGTCGGCCTCGGCCTGCTGGTCACGGGCGTGTGGCGGTACGTCCGCACCCTCAGTGCCCACCGCGCCGCGCCTGCCCTCGCCCTGCTGAGCCTGGTCCTGCTCTGGGGCCCGGTGCTGTTCAACTGGTCCGGGTTCGTGGGCCTGAACTCGCTGGCGCTGACGGTGTCGTACCCGAGCGTGTTCGCGATCGGCCTCACCTTCCACTTCTGGGCGTGGCTGACGCGCGCGCTGCGCGCGAGCGAGCCGGTGGCATGGGCGCGCTGGGCGGCGCTCGGTCTGCTGTGGGCCGTGATCCTGCTCAGCCACCAGTTCACCGGAGTCGTCTCGTCCCTGGGCGCGCTGGCCATGGTGATCGCGGCCCGGCCCTCCCGGCAGGTGCTGCTGCGGCTGGCCGCCGCGCTGGCGCTGGGCATGCTGCTGCTGGGCCTGTGGCCGTACTACGACTTCTTCTCCCTCTTCTCGGCGGGCTCGGACCTGGAGGCCATCCACAAGCCGCTCTACGAGCACCTGGCCGGGCACTTCGGCTTCGTCCTGCTGGGCGTGGCGGCCCTCGTCCTGCGCTTTCGGCGCGACCGCTGGGACCCGCTGGTGCTGTTCTTCGCCCTGGGCGCGCTGATGTTCGCCGCGGGCGGGCTGACCGGCCACTACTCCTGGGGCCGCGCGCTGCCCGCCGCGCTGATCCCGGCCCAGCTCGCGGCCGCGCTGGAGGCCGTGACGGCGGTGCGCAGCCGCGCGTGGGCGAGGACCGGCTGGGCGTGCGTGCTCGGCGCCGTACTGGCCGTGGGGGCGTGGACGCAGGCCGGGACGCTCGGGTACGTGATCCCGAAGAGCGCGCTGCCGTCGGCCGTCGCGGACAAGTACCACACGCCGTGGGTGGGCTACCACTGGATCACGCCGTGGGCGAAGTACGGCGACGTGGTCATGGCAGAGACGTTCCCGGCGCGGCAGATCCCCGCGTACGGGCCGTACACCGTGACGCCCGGCTATCCCGACTTCTTCCTGCCGGACGAGAAGCAGCGGGACGCGGCGGTGTCGCACTACTTCGCCACGGGCACGTCCGCCGCCGAACGGCAGGCGATCCTGCGGAAGTACCAGGTGCAGTGGGTCGTCGGGCCGAAGAGCCTGGCCGGACCCGGGTTGAAGAAGGTGACGACGGGTCCCGGGCACCAGGTCCTGTACCGCGTGCTGTGACGCCGGAAGGGGCGCGGGGAAGTCCCCGCGCCCCTTCGGCACAACGGCACCGGAACGGCTACCGGAGCACGCTCGACAGCAGCTTCGCCGCCTTACGGATCTTGGGCCGCGCCACCTTCTTGATGACCGGGCGGATCACCTTGGCCGTCACGCCCACCGGGCGCCAGCGGATCTGGAGGCGGCCGGGGTTGCGGCCCTCCGGCTCGATCGTGACGTCGTGCGGGGTCGCGCCCGAGCGGTACTCGATGCGTGCCGTGACCGCCGGGAAGTCCAGCGGGGCCAGCAGGACGCCCGAGTGCGCCAGACCCTGCTGCTGGAGCCGGATCTGCGGGTGACGCAGGCCCTCGAAGCCCTGGAGCGGGACGGGAGCCGCCGCCAGGTCCAGACGCACCGTGCCCTCGAAGAGGCCCGGGCTGACCGGGTCCAGGCGGAAGGGGACCGTCATCCGGCGGTTGCCGGGGGACAGCAGGAGGCTCGCCCGCTGCGGGCCCACCGGGAGGCGCAGGCCCGGGTCGTACGTGCGGATCGAGAGCGTCAGGGCGGCCCCGCGCTCGCGCTTCAGCTCCGTGATCTCGTGGCGGAACTGCGCGCTCGGGAACGGACGCGTGTCCAACTCCAGATCGGACAGGTCCAGTTCGCGGCGGGCGCGGTCGGTGGCCGGGACCTCGTCGCCCCAGTACGGGACGCCCGACGCGTCGGCCGTGACCTGGCGCGGTGCCACCTTGTCGCCGAGACCGCGCGCCGCGAGCTGGGCGTCGGCCAGGCGGCCGTCCCGCAGCAGCCCCAGCACCACCCGCTCCGGACGCGGCAGCCGGGCGTAGGCGCCGTCGGCCAGCGTGTCCAGGTACGGGTTCATGATCTCGGCGAAGGAGCGCATCCACTCCTCGTCGCGGTAGGGCAGGTCGCCCGCGTACATCCGGAAGTCGTGCTTGAGGAACTTGAAGTCCTTGTCCTCGCGCAGCCCCGCGTGCCCGCTCTCGACCAGGAAGTCGTCGATCATGCGCTGGACCTTGACCCGGTCCGCCACGTTCTGGACCTTGTGCCGCTGGTTGGAGATGGACGCCGAGGCGGCCGCCGCGAACGGGTCGATGTACCAGACGTACACCGGGTCCGGGATGATCGTGAACGCCGTCGCCAGGCAGTAGGCCTGGGCCGAGAACAGCTGGTCCTCGTAGTGGATGCCCTCGGGGAAGCGCAGGTCGTGCCGGTCGAGGAAGGACCGCGCGTACATCTTGCTCGTCGACAGGTGCTCGAACAGCAGGCGCGGGTCCTTCTCGATGCCCTCGACGGTGCGCCTCTCGGTCACCAGGTGGGGCATCCACGTCGAGCGCCTGCCGTTGTCCACCCGCACGCGGCGGACCGCGCCCATGGTGAAGTCGACCTCGCGCTCACGGTGCGCGGCGAGCAGCAACTCCACCGCGCGGGGCGGGAGTTCGTCGTCGCTGTCGAGGAACATCAGATACGGCGCCCGGGCGATCTCGACGGCCCGGTTGCGCGGGGCGCTGCAGCCGCCGCTGTTCTCCGGCAGCCGGAGGTAGCGCACGCGCTCGTCCTGCGCCTCCAGCCGGCGCGCCACGGTGGGCGTGTCGTCGGTGGAGTGGTCGTCACTGATGATGATCTCGATGTTCGCGTGCGTCTGTGCGCGCAGCGACTCCACGGCCCGGGGCAGGCGCTCCGCGTCGTTGAAGACGATGACCGTGACCGTGACGTCAGGGGTCGTGGTCGTGGTCGTCATGCCGAGGCCTCCTCGGGGGTCGGGGCGGGGGTGCGGTCCTCAAGCGGGAGCACCGGGGGCAGGGAGTCCTCCGGCTCGCCGAGGAACACCCGGCGTACGACCCGTTCGGCGGCGCGGCCGTCGTCGTACTCGCAGAAGCGGCGGCGGAACGCGGCCCGTGCCTTCGCCGCGCACTCGCCCTGCCAGGCGCCGGAGACGAAGATCTCCGTCAGCTCCTCCTGGGTGCGCGCGACCTGGCCGGGGTGGTCTTCCATCAGGTCGAAGTAGACACCGCGGGTGGTCCGGTAGGTCTCCCAGTCGTCGGCGTAGACGACGATCGGGCGGTCCAGGTTGGCGTAGTCGAACATGATCGACGAGTAGTCCGTGACCAGCGCGTCGGCGGCCAGGCACAGCTCCTCGACGGGGTCGTAGGAGGAGACGTCGATGATCCGGCCGGAGCGGCGCAGGCCGGTGAGCGGGGAGGCGGCGCCGCCGTAGAAGTAGTGCGCGCGCACCAGCAGGACCGTGTCCTCGCCGAGCCGGTCGGCGAATTCCGCGAGGTCCAGGCGGGGGGTGAAGCCGGCCTCGTAGTCGCGGTGGGTCGGGGCGTACAGCACGGCCTTCTTGCCGGGGGCGATGCCGAGGCGGCGGCGGGCGGCGCGGACGTCGTCGGCGGTGGCTGTGTAGAAGACGTCGTTGCGCGGGTAGCCGTAGTCCAGCGAGGTGAAGCGGGCCGGGTAGGCACGCTCCCACATACGGGTCGAGTGGCTGTTGGCGCTGACGCTGTAGTCCCACTTGTCGATACGGCCCAGCAGCGCGTCGAAGTCCAGGCCCTTGGCGGCGGCCGGGTGCTCCATCTGGTCCAGGCCCATGCGCTTGAGCGGGGTGCCGTGGTGGGTCTGGAGGTGGATCGCGTCCGGGCGCTTGACCACCGCGTTGGGGAAGTTGACGTTGTTCACCAGGTACTTGGCGGTCGCCATGGTCTCCCAGTAGCGGCGGGTGCCGGGGATGACGTAGTCGGTGCCGGGCGGCAGCAGGGCCTCGTTGCTCTTCGACACCACCCACACCGGGTGGATGTGCGGGGCCAGTTCGGCCATCTTGGCGGCGATCGCGGCCGGGTTGCAGGCCACACCGCGCTCCCAGTAGGCGGCGAACACGGCCAGGTGCGGGTTGACCGGGCGGCTCAGCGCGCGCTGGTACTGCTGGTCGCGCAGCCTGGCGCCCAGCTCCTTCTTCCGGCTCTTGACGGCCTTCTTGGCGGCGCGGCGGGTGCGGTTGGCGGCCTGGAAGGCGCGGTACTTGGTGTACGCGCCCTCCTCCAGCAGCGCGTGCCGCACGCCCTCCACGCCCGCCGGGCGCTCGTGGTTCTCGGGGCGCCAGCGGACGGCGACGAGGGAGGCGCGGCGGAAGAACTCGCGCGCGACCGCGTCGGGGAGGTTCTCGCCGGCGAAGGTGCGCACCAGGTCGCGCATCATCAGGTCGTACAGCACCGCGCGGGTGGCGCGGCGGTCCTTGGTGAGCGGGAGCAGCGACTCGTAGCGGTCGATGAGCGCGAAGCGGTCCTCGGGGTCGAGGGGCGGCAGGCTCTCGGGACGCAGCTCGCGGTTCTCGTACGCCGCCTGGTTCAGGCAGGCGACGCGGCCGGCGTGCAGCAGGGCCGCGTGGGCGGCCTGCGGCTCGTCGCCAGCGGTGAGCTGCTCCTCGTGCGCCCGCCAGAAGTCGGCGCGCAGCGCGCGGTTGCCGAGGATCGGGGTGAGGCGCAGCAGGTCGGCGGCCTCGTTCAGGGGGAGGCCCTCGCGGCCGACGGCGGCGAGCAGGCGGCCGTCGCGGGAGGCCCGGGCGGCGGTCTGCCAGGTGGTGACGACGTGGTCGAAGAGGAGCACGTCCACCGGGGCGCCGGGCTCGGCGTCGAGTTCGGCGGTGCGCTCGGCGAGCTGGCGCGGGGCGCCGGCGGGCAGGCCGTCCTTGGCGTGCACGAAGTGCAGCCAGCGGCCGGAGGCGCGGGCGGCGCCGGCCGCGCGGGCGGCGGCGTCCCCGGTGCCCTCCGGAAGGGGCACGACGATCGTCTCCGGAGCGTGGCCCTCGGCGGTCTCCCGGGCCCAGTCGCCGACCGCGGCGACGATGATCTCGGCGTCGAGGAGGGGGTGGGCTTCCACGGAGTCCAGCAGCTCTGTCAGGTGCCCCTGTGCGTTCGGTCCGTAGACGATGACGCTGAGTTGGGGCATCGCAGTGGACTCCTTAGATCGTCGGTTCAGGCCACCCTTCATAACATACTGTCACTAAGCGTATGAAAAGGATAACCGGGGTGGAGTAAGAGGGCGGCCGGATGAGGGGCCCAGAGTGGAAGACGAACTTCCGCGGCCTGGGGTTTCTCCCTACGTAACTTTCCAGCCGCCTTCTTACTGTCGTTCTTGTGATCTGCTTACTCAAGCCCTTGCGGGCCGCTTACCCGGGGGTCAGGCCGCCTTCTTCTTGGCGCCCTTCTCGCCGCTGAAGGCCTCGTACTCCTTCATGACGTCCTCGGTCGGGCCGTCCATGCGCAGCTCGCCGCGTTCCAGCCAGATGGTCCGCTCGCAGGTGTCGCGGATCGACTTGTTGTTGTGGCTGACCAGGAACACCGTGCCCGCCTTCTCGCGCAGCTCGCGGATCCGGTCCTCGGAGCGCATCTGGAACCTGCGGTCACCGGTGGCGAGGGCCTCGTCGATCAGCAGGACGTCGTGGTCCTTGGCCGCGGCGATGGAGAAACGCAGACGCGCGGCCATACCGGAGGAGTACGTACGCATCGGAAGGGTGATGAAGTCACCCTTCTCGTTGATTCCGGAGAAGTCGACGATGTCTTGATATCGCTCCCTGACCTCTTCACGGGACATGCCCATGGCGAGGCCGCCGAGCCAGACGTTGCGCTCGCCCGTGAGGTCGTTCATCAGAGCCGCGTTGACGCCGAGGAGTGAGGGCTGGCCGTTGGTGTAGATGTGGCCGTTCTCCACCGGGAGCACGCCGGCGATCGCCTTGAGCAGGGTCGACTTGCCGGAGCCGTTGGTGCCGATCAGGCCGACCGCCTCGCCCTTGTAGGCGACGAACGAGACCTTCTTCACGGCGTGCACCGTGCGCACGCCCGCCGCCTTCTCGGCCTGCTTGCGGCGCATGATGCGGTTGAGGGCGGCGGTGGCGGAGCCGCGGCCGGAGCCGGTGCCGTGGACGCGGTAGACGATGTCGACGTCGTCGACCACGATCGTGGGGACCGTCTTGGCCTTCGCGAGGCGCTCGTACCGCTCGCGCATCGCGCGTGCCTCCGGGGTCTCGCCCTCGTCGTCGCGGAGTTCGGGGTTCTGGGGAGTCTGCTCAGCCACGGCCGTACTTCTCCTCTGCCTTCCAGAAGTAGATGAAGCCGCCGACTCCGGCGACCAGGGCCCAGCCGACGGCGAGCGGCCACACGTGCGGGGGCAACTGCTTGGCGTGGAAGCTGGCGATCAGCGCGTAGCGCATGAGGTCGATGTAGACCGCGGCCGGGTTGCTCTCCAGCAGGATCGTGACGATGTGCGGCAGGTGGTCGCTCTTGGTGAGCTTGCTGATGCTCCACATCACGCCGGACATGTACATCCAGGTGCGCAGGATGAACGGCATCAGCTGGGCGATGTCGGGGGTCTTGGCGCCCAGCCGCGCCATGATCAGCGACATGCCCGCGTTGAACACGAACTGGAGGACCAGCACGGGGATCACCAACAGCCAGCTGAGGGAGATCGGCAGGCCGAAGCAGAGCAGGATGACGACCAGCGCGGCCATCGAGAACAGCAGCTGCTGGAGCTGCTGGATGCAGAAGGAGATCGGCAGGGCGGCGCGGGGGAAGTGCAGGGCGCGCACCAGGCCGAGGTTGCCGGAGATCGCGCGGGTGCCGACCTGGATCGAGCTCTGCGTGAACGTCCACACGAACACGCCGGTGACCAGGAACGGGATGTAGTCCGGCACGCCCTTCTTGGAGCCGAGCAGCACACCGAAGATGAAGTAGTAGACCGCGGCGTTCAGCAGCGGGGTCATGACCTGCCAGACCTGGCCGAGCTTCGCCTCGCTGTACTGCGCGGTGAGCTTGGCGGTGGCGAAGGCGGTGATGAAGTGGCGCCGGTTCCACAGCTGGCGGACGTACTCGGGCAGGGTCGGGCGGGCACCGCTGACCGTCAGGCCGTGCCGGGCGGCGAGGGCCGAGAGATCGTCTTCCGGGACCTGGGTGGGGGGCGGTGTGTCGAGGACCTGGCTCACATCCGCTGCTTTCGCTCGGGGGAGGGGGGTGCGCGTCCGGCCGGCCGCCGGGCGTCGAAGTCGGTCGTCCGACGTTTTCTTACGCTTCTCTTCACGTTCTCTTACGTCGGGACGCGACCGTATCGTCGCAACGCGAGAGTAGAGCCAATCGACGTCGGAACGCAACCGTATCGTCGTCGCGCACCTATGCTGTGAGTCATGACGACGAACGCCGACGAGATCCCGAAGCGTGCACGCCGCAGGACGCCTGCCGGGGCCGCCGTGCTCCGGGAGGACGTGACCGAGGCCATCCGGGCCGCGGTCTTCGAGGAGCTCGCGGCGGTGGGCTACGCCCGCATGTCCATCGAGGGCATCGCGCGGCGGGCGGGCGTCGGCAAGACCGCCGTGTACCGCCGGTGGCGTTCCAAGCTGCACCTGGTGCTCGACGTGGTCTCGGCGATGGCGGTCCTGGGCCTCCCGGCCCCGGACACGGGCGCCCTGGAGAGCGACCTCCGCCTCCTGTACGAGGTCACGTCCCGCGCCCTGCGCCATCCGGTGGCCTCGCAGATCATCCCCGACCTCCAGGCCGAGGCGGCCCGCAGCCCCGAGATCGCCGAGGCCTTCCAGAAGGCCCTGCGCGACGGCCAGGAGGGCGTGGCCAGCAAGATCCTCGCGGCGGCGGAGGCGCGGGGCGAGGTCCGGCCAGGCATCGACCCCGACCTCGCCCTGGACCTGGTCTCGGGCCCCCTGTACTGGCGCGCGGTGGTGATCAGGTCCCCGAAGCCGCCGAAGGGCTACCTGGAGAGTCTGGCCCGGGCCACGGCGGGCGCGCTGAAGGCTCTGTAGACGCGCGGCGCGGGGGTCGCGTGGGTTACGGGGCGTACGGGGCGAGGAGCCCGCGGGCCAGTTCCGTCAGGTCCGCGGCCCGCAGCACGCGCTCGCCGAAGCCCGGCAGCGGTACGTGCAGGGGTTCGGTCCAGCGGGCCGGGATCGCGCTCGGGCCGTACACCGCGCCCGCCCGCGCCCCGGTGACCGCCGCCACCGTGTCCGTGTCGCCGCCGAGATCGACCGCCGCGCGGACCGCTTCCTCGTACGAGCCCGTGGTCCGCAGGGCCCAGACCGCCGAGCCCAGGCACGGCCAGACGGCGCCGTTGCTGTGTTTTCCGGGGGACACCCCCAGACCCCCGGCGTCGCCTGATCGGGGTGCCGGTCGGGGGCGAGGACCACGGCGTAGCGCTCACGGTGGGCGGGGTGCAGGGCGCTCAGGGTGTCCGGTACGGCCGTGAGCGGGTCCGCCCCGGCCGGGGCCACCCGGACCAGCTCGTGCAGGACGGCCGTGCCCTCCCAGGCCGCCGGATCCCCGTGTGTGAGGGCGGAGAGGCGGCGGGCGGCGGTCATCGTCGCGTCGCGGCCGTGCCGGGCGAAGTGGACCGCCGAGGGTGCCGCCCGCATCAACGCGCCGTTGCCGGCGGCCCGTTGACTGACCTCGAAGTGGCGCAGGGCGGCCGTGTCCCACGGGTCGCCGCCGGTCAGGACGGCCTCCGTCTGGAGGCCGACGTCCTTCGGGCCGGCGGCCGCCCAGCGCCGGAAGCGGGCGAAGACGTCCGGCAGGTCCAGACGGCCGCGCGCCAGCAGGGACTCGGCGGTCAGGACCGCCAGCTGCGTGTCGTCCGTGGCCTCGCCCGGGTCCCAGCCGCCGCCCCCGCACGTCTCGCCGCCCGCTCCCGGCCGAGGGCGCGGTCGGCGAGACGTGCGGGGCGGGAACCGGCGGTCATGCCCGCAGGCTAGTCACGGGCCGCCTCGGGGTGGTGGTGGACCCAGCCCTCCCAGGCCGAGGTGATCATGTCCTGGACGTCGTACTTGGCCTGCCAGCCCAGTTCCGTGGCGATCCGCTCCGCCGAGGCGACGACACGCGCGGGGTCGCCGGGGCGGCGCGGAGTGACCGTCGGGGGGCGGTCGTAGCCGGTGACCGCGTTGATGCGGTCGATCATCTCGCGCACCGACACGCCCTCGCCGCGGCCGATGTTCAGGGTCAGGTCCGTGCCGGGGGCGGAGCTCAGGGCGCGGGCGACGGTGACGTGCGCCTCGGCCAGGTCGACCACGTGGATGTAGTCGCGCACGCAGGTGCCGTCCGGTGTGGCGTAGTCGTCGCCGAAGATACGCGGCGGCGCGCCCTCGGTGAGCTTCTCGAAGACCATCGGGATCAGGTTGAAGACCCCGGTGTCGGCGAGTTCGGGGGTGGCCGCGCCCGCCACGTTGAAGTAGCGCAGGGACGCGGTGGACAGGCCCGTCGCCTTGCCCGTCGCACGGACCAGCCACTCACCGGCCAGCTTCGTCTCGCCGTACGGGGACATCGGGACGCAGGGGGTCTCCTCCGTCACCAGGTCGACGTCCGGCATGCCGTAGACCGCCGCCGAGGAGGAGAACAGGAAGGACGGCACCTCCGCCGCCGTGACCGCCTCCAGGAGCACCCGCAGGCCTTCCACGTTCTCCCGGTAGTAGTGCAGCGGGAGGTCCACCGACTCGCCCACCTGCTTCTTCGCCGCGAGGTGCACGACCCCGCTGATCTCGTGCTCGGCGAGGGTGCGGGCCACCAGCTCCGCGTCCAGCGTGGAGCCCCGCACCAGCGGGACGTCCGCCGGCAGGCGCTCGGCGATGCCCGTGGACAGGTCGTCGTACACGACCGTGCGCTCGCCCGCCTCGGTCATCGCTCGTACGACGTGTGCCCCGATGTATCCGGCACCGCCGGTGATCAGCCAGGTCATGGAAAGGCCGTCCTCTTGTCCGTTGGCCCGTGGAACCGCTCGGTGGAGCAGCGGGCGTCTTTCAGTGAAGCAGCAGATGTGGGGGTGCGTGACGCTACACGCGTGCGTACCGGCTGTTTACCGGCGCAGCAGGCGCTTCAGGCGCCTCCGGGCCACCCGTGCCGCGCCGCCCGCGCCGCTCGCCAGCCGCACGGCCAGCGCGCCGGAGTGCGTCGCGTACGGCTGCACCAGCAGCACACCGTGCCGCAGGCTCGGGACGGCACGGCGGCGCAGCCGGCCGGCGCCCGTCGTGGCGTGCGCCGTGATCTCCCGCCGCGCGCCGTCCGCGAAGTGCACGGTGAGCCGCAGATCCCAGGTGCCCGCGCCGAGCACCGCCAGATCGACCGGCACCTCGGCCGTCCAACTGCCCGCGTCGGCATCCGCGTTCGCGGCCGCGCCCGTGCCGGAGGGGGTGAGCGGGACCGTCGTACGCCCCCGCGTGTGCTCGATGTCCCCGCGGTTCTCGCGCGCCACCCACTCCACGTCCAGCCCGCCCGGGCCGGCCTCGGCGACCCGGCCGTACAGCTCGTGCAGCCGCAGGCGCACCCGCGCGCCACGCGCGCGTGCGTCCAGTTCCGCGTCCACCGTGATCGGCAGGGTAGCGGTGGGGCGGGTCAGGAGCGGCGTCAGGGAGACCTGGGGGAGGTCCGCGGACCAGACGGGGAGACCGTCGCCGTCGCGGGCGTACGGCGGCAGCAGACGCGCCGGGCGCGCGGCGAGCTCCCGCAGGCGCGGCAGGTCGCGCGGCTCGGGCGCCTCAAGGACGACGCGCGCGAGCACGCGGCCCGGCGCACCCGGGTCCAGCTCCCAGTCGGCGGCGTCGTAGCGCGCGAGGTACTCCTTGGTGTGCTTCCACCACGCGCGCTGGTAGTCCGCGTCGCGCAGCCCCAGTTCGCGCGCGTACATCCGCACCTCGTGGTCGAGGAACTTCGCCCGCGCCGCCCGCGCCAGCTCCTTCTGCCCGGCGTTCAGCAGCGTCTCGTACGCCAGCGCGCACGCCTCCGTGCGCGCCTGCCAGTTCTCGATGCGCTCCCGGTCCAGCGAGAGCGACAGCCGCTCGGCGGACCGGCGCACGTGCCACACGTACACGCGGTCCGGGACGAGCGCCATGCGCGGGTCGGCGGCCAGCACGCGCGAGGTGAAGACGATGTCCTCGTAGAGGAAGCGGCCGTCGGGGAAGCGGATGCCGTGTTCGCGCAGGAAGTCGGTGCGGTACAGCTTGTTGACGCACAGCGTGTCGTGGACCAGTCGGGGGCGCTCGGTGGGGCGCGCGAGGACCGTATGCGCCGTGTAGAGGGGCTCCTGCCAGGGCGTCTCGCGCCCGGAGGGCAGCTCCCGGCGCACGCACAGTCCGCCCGTGACCTCGGCGCGCGCCCCCGTGGCCGCCGCCAGCAGCGCGTCCACCGCACCGGCCGGCAGCACGTCGTCGCTGTCCAGGAACATCACGTACGGTGCGGTCACCGCCTCGATGCCGTCGTTGCGCGGGCTGCCGCAGCCGCCGCTGTTCACCGCGCGGCGCACCACCCGCAGCCGGGGCTCCTCGGCGGCCAGCCGGTCGAGCAGGTCGGCGCTGCCGTCCGTGGAGCAGTCGTCCACGGCGACGACCTCGGCGACGGCCGGACCCTGCGCGAGCGCCGAGCGCACGGCATCGCCCACATGAGCGGCGTCGTTGTAGCCGATGACGATCACACCGACCTGCGCCGGCCGTGCCGGTGCGGTGGGCGTCTCGGTTGGCTCAGGCGTGCTGTGCGGGTCAGGTCGCATGGGGTCCACGGGCCGGGAGCGTAGAAATCTTCGGTAATACCCGGTTAAGAAAGGCTTACGGCTCGGCCCGGAAGATGATCGGAATCAGCCTCGGGTTCCGCTTTTCGCGTCCTCTTTTCATCACCTGTGCCGTCCGCCACAACCGGATGAACGAGCGTACTGCGGCAGCCGTCACGATCCCGTCGCGGGCGAGCCCCCGTCCCGGCTCGCCAGCGCCGCCGCGTCCAGTGTGCCGGTGAGCTGGTCCAGGCGGTCGCGCAGGTCGGCGATCTCGGCCGGATCGAAGCCGGTCGCGGCGACGATGCGGCGCGGCACCTCCCGGGCCCGTTCGCGCAGGGCCGTGCCCTCCTCGGTGAGCCGGACCCGGACCGAGCGCTCGTCCTCGGCGCTGCGCTCCCGGCGTACCAGACCGGCCGCCTCCAGCCGCTTGACCAGCGGAGACAGCGTGCCGGAGTCGAGCCGCAGATGTTCGCCGAGCTGCTTGACCGGCAGGTCGCCCTGCTCCCACAGGACCAGCATCACCAGGTACTGCGGGTACGTGAGCCCGAGGTCCTTGAGGACGACGCGGTAGACGCCGTTGAAGGCGCGGGACGCGGCGTGCAGGGAGAAGCAGATCTGGCGGTCCAGGCGGAGCCAGTCGGACTCGGCGTCCGCGGGGGCGCCGGCGGTGTCGGTGGTGGGGGTCGTGGCGGTCATGGGTCCAGGGTAGCTCTTGCGGGTCATTTGATTGCGCACAATTTAATTGTGTGCTCTACTTGTGGTCGTGAGGCGGCCAGGACAGGTGGCCGCCGCAACACCGACTCCGTAAAGGGAATGGTTCTCATGGACGCGCTCTACACCGCTGTCGCCACCGCCACCCACGGCCGCGACGGTCGTGCCATCTCCTCCGACGGCAAGATCGACCTCAAGCTGGCCCCGCCGGTCGAGCTGGGCGGCAACGGCGAGGGCACCAACCCCGAGCAGCTCTTCGCCGCCGGTTACGCCGCGTGCTTCGGCAGCGCGCTCGGTCTCGTCGGCCGGCAGGCGAAGGTCGACGTCAGCGACGCCGCGGTGACCGCCGAGGTGGGCATCGGCAAGCAGGGCGAGGGCTTCGGGCTGAAGGTGACGCTGCGCGTCGAGCTGCCCGACACCGTGGACGAGGAGACCGGCCGCAAGCTGGTCGAGACCGCCCACCAGGTCTGCCCCTACTCCAACGCCACCCGCGGCAACATCGAGGTCGACCTCGTCATCGAGTGACCCGCACACCCCCGGAAGGCTGCGGCACGGTGACCGCCGGGGCGCGTGTGCAGGCCGACGGCACCGGATGGCGCTCCGCGAGCGGCACCACCGCCGGCAGCGCCTCCGGCGGCTGGCCGAGCATCACATGCCGTACGACGCGTTCGGCGGCGCGCCCGTCGTCGTACGGGCAGAAGCGCTCGCGGAACGCCCCCCGCAGCTGGGCCGAGCGCGAGCCGCGCCAGTGGCCGCTCGCGAAGATGTCGGCCAGCTCGTCCTCGCTGCGCGCGACCGCGCCCGGCGGGAACGCCCGCAGGTCGAAATAGGCACCACGGGCCGCCTCGTACGCCGCCCAGTCGGCGGTGTGCACGACGATCGGCCGGTCCAGGCACGCGTAGTCGAACATCAGCGACGCGTAGTCGGTGAGCAGCGCGTCCGAGGCCAGGCAGAGGGACGGCACGCTCGGGTGGTCGCGGACGTCGATGATCCGGCCGCCCCCGGCGCCCGGGTCGTAGGGCGTGCGCGCCAGGATCACGAAGCGCGGGCCGAGGCGGCGGGCGATCCCCGCCAGGTCGATCAGCGGGCCCTGGGTGCGCCGGTGGTCGCGGTGGGCCGGCGCGTACAGGATCGCGACCGCGCCGGGCGGGACGCCGAGCGACTCGCGCAGCCGGGTCACGTCCGCCGAGGTCGCCCGCTGGAAGACGTCGTTGCGCGGGGCGCCGTACTCCAGCGTGCGGTACCGGCCCGGCAGGACCCGCTCCCAGACCAGCGTCGCGTGCCGGTTGCCGGACAGGACGTGGTCCCACTGGTCGACGGCCCGCATCAGCGCCGCGAAGTCGGTGTCCCGGGCCGCCGCCGGGCGTTCCAGCAGGTCCAGGCCCATGTGCCCGAGCGGCGTGCCCTGCCCGGTCCGGATCACCACCTGCCCGCGCCGCTTGCGCAGCCGCCGCTCCAGGACGTCGTCCGTGACCAGGTACGCGGAGCGGGCCAGCGCCGTCCAGTAGGCGGCCGTGCCCGGACGGATGTGGCGCGGGCCCGCCGGGAGGGCGTGCCGCTGCTCGGGGCGGGCGAGCCACGCGGTCCGGATGTGCGGGGCGTGGGCGCGCAGCGCCTCCTCCAGCGCACCCGGGTCGCCGGGGCCCGCCTCGGCGGAGAACACCGCCCGGTCGGCGCGCACCGGCAGCAGCAGCTGGACGCGGTAGTGCAGCCGCAGTGCCCCGGCGTGCAGGGCGCGGGCCAGCTTCACCGCCGTCCTCAGCGTGCGCCGGCGCGCGGCCGAGGCCAGCCGGAGCGCGCGGAAGGTGCGGCGCAGCCCGAAGCGGACCAGGGCGTGGCGCGGCCGCATCCGGGCGCCGGGGATGCGGTACTGGCGGTAGTGGGCGCGGGCCCGGCGCAGGAACTCGGCGTGGCTGCCGCGCGGCAGCCGGCCCCGCCTGGTGCACACCGCCGCGTAGTGGTCGATCATCCGGCGGAACAACTCCGGCCGCCACCGGTCCAGTTCGGGATGCTCCGCAAGGTAGGCGAACACCCGGTCGTACTGCGTGAACAGGTCGAAGTGGCGACGCTCGGCGCCGGCGCGGACACTGCCCCGGCGCCGCTGCCGGTAGTGCACGCAGACCCGGTCCAGGGTGGCGATCGACTCCGCCGCCATGAGCACCGGGAAGGTCCAGGGGGTGTCCTCGTAGGAGCCCGGCGGGAAGGCGAAGCCGTGCCGCTCGACGAACTCCCGCCGGCAGGCCTTGTTCCAGGCCACCGTCAGCACCCTGAGCACGGCCGGCCGGTCGGCCAGCCGGAACGGCGCGGGGCCCTCCCCGGCGAGCCGGCCGGCGAGCTGGTTGCGCACCTGGCGGCCGTCCCAGTACGTGCGCGCGTAGTCGTACACGAGGACGTCCGGCTCCCCGGTCTCCTCGATCCGGTCGGCGAGCGCCCGCAGCGCGTCCGGGGCGAGCGTGTCGTCGCCGTCCAGGAAGACCAGGTAGTCGCCGCCCGCCTCCGCCATCCCCGCGTTCCGGGCGCTGCCGAGCCCCTGGTCCTCCGCCAGGTGGACGGCCTTCACGCGCGCGTCCCCGGCCGCGTACTCGTCGATGAGCGCGCCGCAGGCGTCCGGTGAGCAGGCGTCCACGGCGATCAGTTCCAGATCCGCACACGACTGCGCGAGCACCGAGTCCAGGCACTCGGACAGATAGGCCTGGACCTGGTACGCGGGGACAATGACACTGAACCTGGGCAAGGGGCATCCATCGGTGGTCGATCGGCGCGGGGGGTCTGACCAGGAACGGCCGTTGGAGTGAATTGGTTACGGCGGCGTACGGCATGTGGGGGACCGCGCGGGAACGGCGAAGGGGCGGGCCCGGTGAGACCCGCCCCTCGGCAGAGACCCGCCCCTCGGCAGAGGGCCGCTGCAGGGCCGCTACTTCACCGCGCCCGCCATCACCCCGGACACGAACTGCCGCTGGAACGCGAAGAACACGGCCAGCGGGATCACCATGGAGATGAACGCGCCGGGCGCCAGCACGTCGACGTTGTTGCCGAACTGCCGTACCTGCGTCTGCAGGGCGACCGTGATCGGCTGGGTGCCCGACTTGGTGAACACCAGCGCGACCAGCATGTCGTTCCACACCCACAGGAACTGGAAGATGCCGAGGCTCGCGATCGCGGGCCCGCCGAGCGGCATCACCACCCGGGCGAACAGCCGCAGTTCACCGGCGCCGTCCAGCCGGGCCGCCTCCAGCAGCTCGCGCGGGATCTCCGCGAAGAAGTTCCGCAGCAGGAACACCGCGAACGGCAGCCCGAAGCCGGTGTGGAACAGGATCACGCCGAAGATCGTCCCGAACAGGCCGATCTTCCCGAACAGTTCGGCGATCGGGATCAGCGCCACCTGCACCGGCACCACCAGCAGGCTCACCACGCCCAGGAACCACCAGTCCCGGCCCGGGAACTCCATCCACGCGAACGCGTAGCCCGCGAGGGAGCCGACCACGACGACCAGGACGGTCGCCGGGACGGTGATCAGCACGGTGTTCCACAGGGAACTGGTGATGTCGCCGTTCTCCAGCAGCTTCTGGTAGCTGTCGAAGGTCAGCTGGGACGGCTTGGTGAACACCGTCCACCAGCCGCTCGCGCTCATGTCCTGCGGGGAGCGCAGCGAGGCCAGCAGCAGACCGACGGTCGGCACCAGCCAGAACAGGCCCACGAGGATCAGGAAGACGCGGACCAGGCCGCCGCCGAGCCGCTGCGCGATGCGCGAGCCGAGGGACTCCTTCGCCCCCGCCGTCCGGGCGGGTCCGGCTTTCGTCGTGCTTTTGGCGGTCGCCGTCATCGCCGTACCTCCCGCTCCCGCCGCAGCCGCCGGATGTTGAACGCCATCACCGGGATCACCAGCACCAGCAGCAGCACCGCGATGGCGCTCGCGACGCCCGGCTGGTCCTCGGCGAAGCCCCTGCGGTACAGCTCCAGGGCGAGCACGTTCGCGTCGGCCTGGGAGGAGCCCGGGGCGATGATGTAGACGAGGTCGAACACCTTCAGCACGTTGATCATCAGCGTGACGGTGACGACCGCGAGGACGGGCGCCAGCAGCGGCACGGTGACCTTGCGGAACACCTGCCACTCGGTGGCGCCGTCCACCCGCGCCGCCTCCAGCAACTCCCGGGGCACGCCCGCGAGTCCGGCCGCGATCAGCACCATCGCGAAGCCCGCCCACATCCAGACGTACGCCCCGATGATCGCCGGGGTGACCAGCGTCGGGCCGAGCCACGAGACCCCGTTGTACGGCTCCCTGAAGTTGCTCGCAGGAAGCCTGAGCCGAGCCCCGTCGGCAGACGCGGGCAGCGTGAAGGTGCCGTCGCCGGCGGCCTTGGTGGAGGCGACCACCCGGCCGTCCTTCACCGCCTCGATCCGCATCCCGGCGTAGCCCGGCTCGGACGGGTCGGGCACGCCGAGCCGGCCGACGCCCTTGCCGCGGGTGAAGTCCTGCCAGGTGGTGCCGGTGATCTTCCCCGGCTCCGGCCTCGCGGCCACGGCCCTCTTCGCGCCGTCCGGCATCTGGTCGGGGGCGACGCCGACGAGGGGGAGGGTGACGCTCTGGCCCGTGTGGACGGCCGCCTTGGTGATGAAGCCGCCCTGCTGAGCGACGAGGGGCGACTCGCGGCCCGGGTGGGCGTTCGGGAACGCCGACGACTGCGCGAAGGTGTCGTGCACCCCCACCCACACCGCGTTCGCGACGCCCTTGTGCGGATCCTGGTCGTACACCAGCCGGAAGATGATCCCGGCCGCCAGCATCGAGATCGCCATCGGCATGAAGACGACCAGCTTGAACGCCGTTCCCCAGCGCACCCGTTCGGTCAGCACCGCGAAGACCAGGCCGAGCGCGGTGGAGACCGTCGGCGCGAACACCACCCAGATGACGTTGTTCTTGAAGGCCGTGCGGATGCTGTCGTCCGAGAAGAGCGTCTTGTAGTTGTCGCCTCCGGCGAAGCCGTGGCCGGAGTTGTCCACGAAACTGCGGACCAGCGAGTACCCGATGGGGTAGACCACGAGCGCGCCGAGCAGCACCAGGGCGGGCAGCAGGAACAGCGCTGCCACGGCCCGGCGGGTGCCGGTCACGCTCTTGCGGCTCTTGGCGGAGGGGGGTGCGGCGGGACCCGGTGGGGTCCCGGCCGCCGCTGCCGACGCCATCGCCGGGTCAGCTCCCGCTTCCGTACGCCGCCGCCGCGTCCTTCTCCAGCTTCGCCTGGGTGCCCGCCACGTCCGACGGGTTGCGCAGGAAGTCCTGGAGGTCCTTCCACTCACCCTTGCCCGGGGTGCCGCCGAAGGCCTGCGGCGCCTGGTCGGACATGTCGAAGCGGAAGTCGTCACCGGACGCGATCAGCGCCTTGGCGATCTTCTGCTGCACCTCGTTCGGGTACGCCGAGACCGGCACGTTCTTGTTCGGCGAGAGATAGCCGCCGAGCCTGGCCTGGATCGTCGCCGCGTCCGGGGAGGCGAGGAAGGTGACCAGGGCCTGGGCCGCCTTGGAGTCCTTCAGGATGACCGCCGCGTCGCCGCCGGAGACCACGGGCGCGCTCGCGCCGACCGCCGGGAACGGGAACACCTTCGCGTCCGTGCCCACCTTCGCCTTGGTCTCACCGATGTTGACCTGCACGAAGTCGCCCTCGTAGACCATCGCGGCCTTCGGCTGGTCGCCGCCGGTGAAGGTCTGGGTGACCGAGGCCGGGAACTCGGTCTGCAGCGCCCCGCTCTGCCCGCCCGCGAGGTAGTCCTTCTTGCCCCAGATCTGCGCGAGCGTTTCGAGGGCCTGCTTGACCGACGGATCCGTCCACTTGATCTTGTGCTGGGTGAGCTGGTCGTACTTCGCGGGCCCCGCCTGGGACAGATAGACGTTCTCGAACCAGTCCGTCAGCGGCCAGCCGTCCGCGCCCGGCACCGAGAACGGCGTGACCCCGGAGTCGTAGACCGCCTGCGCGGTGGTCAGCAGGTCCTTCCAGGTCTTCGGTTCCTTGGCGCCCGCGTTCGCGAAGACCTTGGCGTTGTACCAGATCAGCGACTTGTTGGCGGCCTTGTAGTAGACGCCGTACTGCTTGCCGTCGACCTTGCCGATGTCCTGCCAGCCCTGTGAGTAGTTCTTCTGCAGCTCCTTCAGGGCGTCCGCTCCGAGCGGTTTGGCCCACTTCTGCTGTACGGCCTGTTTGATGGCGCCGGGCTGCGGCAGCATCGCCACGTCCGGCGGCTGGCCGCCCGCGATCTTCGAGCCGAGGAAGTTGATGATCGGGTCCTGGGCGGGCACGAAGGTGACCTTCGCGCCGGTCCGCTTCTCGAACTCGGCCAGCACCTGCTTGAAGTTGCTCTGCTCCTGGCCGGTCCAGACGGCGGCGATCTCCAGGGTGGCGCCGTTCAGCTTGGGGAGGCTGACGGTGGAACCGGTCGGGGTGGTCCCGCCGCCCTGCTTCCCCGTGTCGCTCTTGTCGCCGCCGCCGGAGCACGCGGAGAGCGCGAGGGCTCCCGCGAGCAGGGCGGTGACCGTGGTGACGGTCCTGCGTGTCCGGATGGTGCTGCTGCTCCTGCTGCGCATCACTTCCCCGTTCGTCGTTCTCCGTTGAACGTCAAGAAGACTGTCCCGTGCGGTCCGGTGTACGACGGGCCGCTCAGGGCGGGCAAGAGCGCCTGCGGGGCCGGAGCGGTCATCGTGACCGGCTCGTGACCGAGAGTGTATGCGAGCGGGTTCGAGACGAACGTGAAACGCGCGTCGGCGCGAGGGGGCGGTCAGAGCAGGGACGGCACCTGGGCCGCCGACACCTCCCGGGCCGCCCGCTCCACCGCGCTCGCCAGCAGCGCCAGGTCCGTCGGGCCGTTGCCCAGCTCCCGCACCGGACGGCGGGCCGGCGGGTCGCCCATGCGGGCCCAGTCCAGCGGGACGACCGTGGGCCGCTGGGTCGCGGTGCGCGGGATACGGCCCGTCACCCGGCCCGCCTGGAATCCGGTGGCCCGGCCGCCGGGGGCCGCCAACCGGCCGCGCCCCGGCGCCGGTTCGTCCGGACCCGTCGTCGGGGCGTCCAGCACGACCCGCAGCGTGGCCCGGCGCGCCGGCTCCGTCTCCGCCGTACGGCCCCCCGCACCGGCCGCCGCCACCAGGTGCACGCCGAGCCGCTCGCCCTCCCGGGCCACCGCCTCCAGCGCCCGCATCACCGACCCCGCGGCCGGCCGGCCGGGCGAGCCGAGCGCGGGCGAGACCAGCGCGTCCAGATCGTCGACGACCACCACGAGCCGGGGCAACGGCGGTGCCGCCTCGGCCCGCCCGCGCGCGGCGGCGCCCGGCCGCAGCCGCAGGGTGGAGCTGGGCGGGGCCTCTATGTCCCCGGAGGAACCGGCCGAGGCCGTGCGCTGCGCCACGATACGGCCCGACAGCGTGCGCCCCGCGTGCCACTCGGCGAAGTCCGACCGGCCCAGCAGCTCCGCGCGCCGCTTCAGCTCGGCGGCCAGCGACTGGGCGAACTCCCGCATCCGCACGGGGTCGTTGGCGATGAGGTGGGTGGTGACATGCGGTATGTCGGTGCACGCGCGCAGCCCTTCACCGCGCCCGGCGCCGCCCCCGGCCCCGTCCCGCCCGTCGATCAGCACGACGCCCAGCCGGTCCGGCCGCTCGGCGGCGGCCAGCGAGGCCACCAGGGAGCGCAGCAGCTCCGTACGACCGCTGCCGGCCGGCCCCTCGACCAGCAGATGCGGCCCGTCGGCCACCAGGTCGGCGGTGAGCGGCCCGCGCGGCCCGGCACCGAGCACCGCCCGCGCCCGGCCGCCGAGCGCCTGCGTGTCGTCGGCGGCGTCCGCCCAGCGCGCCATCAGCGACGCCGGGGTGGCCCGGGCCAGCCCCAACTCGTCCAGCAGGCGGGCCGACTGGGGCAACGGCGTGGCCACGCGCGCGTGCGGCTCGACGACCGGGCCGTCCGGGCGCAGCGGCGCCAGCGCCCGCGCGAACCGCTCCGCCCAGGCGCCGGAGACGGCGTCGACGGCGGCGAGCACCCCGGGACCCACCGGCCCGCCGGGCGCGACCCGCACCAGATGCAGCGCGGTCGCGACGTCCCCGCCGAGCAGTGCCACGGCACCGCAGTGCCGCAGAGTCGGCGTCGCCGAGCAGGCCGCCTCGTACGTCGCCGCCACGGGGGACTCCGCCGACGCGGGGCCGGTCTCTGCGAGACACACCACGTGCACCCCGACCCGCGGCCCGGCCACGGCCAGCCGCGCGAGAGCTTCCCGCAGGGCGGTCCCGCCGGGGTCGCCGTCCACGACGACGACCGTGTAGGGGCCGGGGAAACCGCCGGCACCGGCGAGATCCGCGCCGTCCTTCGCCCAGGAGGGGCGGCGCTCGGCGGCGGGGAAGCCGGTGTGCCCCGGGACGCCGGGCAGGGGGTGGCCGGCCGCCTGCTCATGGGCGGGCAGGCCGTGGGCCACGGCGGCCGAGCCGTGGGCGGACCGGCGCGGCGCGGGTGAGGGCGAGCCGGACGGGGGGAAGCCCGGGGCGTCCGGCGCGGCGTCCCGGACCAGGGCGGCGGACGTACCGGAGGCGCCGGGTGCGGCCGGGCCGCCGGGGCGGGCCGCGGTGCCTGGGGCTGCGGGCGCGCCCGCCGGGGTGCTCCGGGCGGGCGGACCCGCCGGTGAGGTCGTGGCGAGGGGCTCCGGGAGCGTGGCGCGCACGGCTGCGGCGCCCGGCGCTGTGCCGCCGGTGCCGGGCGCCGGGGCACCGGCGGGGTGGGCCGCGCTTCTGCCGGTGGCCGTGTGGTCGTCCAGCCGGCGCAGCAGTTCCTCCGCGCGGGCCGCGGCCTGCTCGCGGTCGTAGGCCAGCAGGAGGCGGCAGTCCTGGCCGTGGCCCGGCCGTACGTGCGGGAGCCAGCCCAGCCAGGACCACTCGGCCGTGCGCTCCTCGACGGGCCGGGAGCGGTCGGCGCTGATCAGCACGATCTCCAGCAGATCGGGGGAGTGCATCGCGGCGAGCTGGGCCAGCACCGCGCGGGCCAGCCCGGACAGCCGGGGGCGCGGACCGGCCAGGCCCAGCGAGCCCGCCTCGCGCAGCGCCGCCGTCACCGGCACGGCAGGCAGCAGGCCCGAGCCGTCCGGCGCGCTCCGGTCGGCCGTGCCGACCCGTACGGTCAGCGCCTCCGGGTGGCCCGGCCCGCGCTCCCACAGCCGGGGCCCGGGACCGAGCGCCGTCAGCAGCAGGGCGGCGGGATCCGGCCAGGTCTCCGGCTGCCGCGGGGCGTCGGCCACGGGGGCGGTGCCGGGGGAGCGGTCCACCTCGGTGTCGTACGACTCCGCGCCCTCCGGGTGCTCCGCGCGGCCCCCGGCCAGGCGCCGGGCCCACTTGCCGAGCCCGCGGCGCCGGGCGCTGTGCGGGGCGTCGGTGCCCCGGACCGGGGTGTTCTTCCGGCCGCCGCCCGGCGGTTCCTCGCCCGCCCCGGCGATGCCGAAGCGCCCCGCGTGCGTGTCCCCGCCGAAAGCCGTGTCGCGCGCGCTCTCGATCCGCGGCGCCCCGCCCTGCCCGGGCACCAGGGGTGACTCCGCACGCCCGTGCTCCGGTCCCGCACCCCCGGAGACACCGCCGTCGGCGCGGGCGCCGCCCGCGTCCGGCGAGGTGTCCGGGGCGCTGTCGTGCGCCGCGTCGCCGGTGACCCGCAGGCACCCCTCCCCGTCCGGCACCGTGTCCACCCGCGCCCCCGGCCCGGCGGCCGGGGTGACCCGCAGGGCCGACTCGCCGATGCGCAGCAGCCCTCCGGCCGGGACCCGCACCGGCCGCTCGCCGATCCGCACGCCGTCGAGCGCCGTGCCGTTCGTGGAGCCGAGGTCGGCGACCGAGACGCGGCCGTCGGCGCCGACCGTGACCGCGCAGTGCAGCCGGGAGACGTCGGGGTCGTCCAGGGGGACGTCGGCGTCGGCCGAGCGGCCCACGCTGATCCGGCCGCCGTGCAGCAGATGGACCCCGCCCGCGTCCGGACCCGCGACGACGTGCAGCTGGGTCGGCGCGTCGTCCAGCTCGGGGTGCGGCTCGGCCGCCGCGGGAGCGCCGAGGGACAGCACGGCGCCGTCGACCAGCGGGGGCTCGCCGAGGGTGCAGCGGCGCGGGTCCAGGCGCTCGGTGCCGGCGTACAGGACGAGGCCCGGGGCGGAGGCGGCCTGGCCCTGGCCGGCCTCCGTGCCGACCGCCCCGGCCAGCGCGGACGCGACCGCGGCCAGATCCGTGCCCGTGGGCGCCGTGACCAGCACGTCGCGGCTCGCGGCGCGGCCCCGCTGCGGGGCCGGGCCCAGCGGGTCTACGACGGTCAGCCGGATCTGCATCCCCACCCCAACACGAGCACGTCGGCCAGTACTGGAAGGCATCCTCGCACCTGCCACTGACACCGCGCCCCGCACCCGGTAACAAGTGATCTTGATTGGTCGGCTCTGCCCCCAAAAGTGCCTGACCAATGGTTCGCCGGCGATCACTTGAGATCGGTCACGTCCGCTCCCCGGCAACCGACACACCGGTGCGCGCGTCTTTCCGTCGAACACATCGAACATCCTCGGGAACGCTTACGTAGTGCCAAGGAAGGCGGCACTACAGTGGGTCGGAACACCGGCAGTGAAGGCAAGCAAGCAGCAGGGAGCGCGTGACGTGCGGCCAGTCGGCAGCAAGTACCTGCTTGAGGAGCCGCTCGGACGCGGCGCCACAGGCACCGTCTGGCGTGCCCGCCAGCGGGAGACCGCGGGCGCGGAGGCGGCTGTGCCCGGGCAGCCCGGCGAGACGCTCGCGATCAAGGTCCTCAAGGAGGAGCTGGCGAGCGACCCGGACATCGTGATGCGCTTCCTGCGCGAGCGCTCCGTGCTGCTCCGGCTCACCCACCCCAACATCGTCCGGGTCCGCGACCTGGTCGTCGAGGGTGATCTGCTGGCCCTGGTCATGGACCTCGTCGACGGCCCCGACCTGCACCGCTACCTGCGCGAGAACGGCCCGCTCACGCCGGTCGCCGCCGCGCTGCTGACGGCCCAGATCGCCGACGCGCTCGCCGCGAGCCACGCCGACGGGGTCGTACACCGCGACCTGAAGCCCGCCAACGTGCTGCTCGCGCAGAACGACGGCCGGATGCACCCGATGCTGACCGACTTCGGCATCGCCCGCCTCGCCGACTCCCCGGGACTGACCCGCACCAGCGAGTTCGTCGGCACGCCCGCGTACGTGGCGCCGGAGTCCGCCGAGGGCCGCCCGCAGACCTCCGCGGTCGACATCTACGGCGCCGGCATCCTGCTGTACGAGCTGGTCACCGGCCGCCCG
Source organism: Streptomyces sp. NPDC055966 (assembly GCF_042269865.1). NCBI lineage: Bacteria > Bacillati > Actinomycetota > Actinomycetes > Kitasatosporales > Streptomycetaceae > Streptomyces > Streptomyces sp. NPDC055966. Next base: position 902,422 of record NZ_JBHJYK010000001.1, on the reverse strand, counting down.
CCGTTCTCCGGCAGCACCGCGCTCGAAGTCCTGCACCAGCACCTGAGCGCCGAGCCGCGCCGCCCCTCCACCGTCCCGGACCCGCTGTGGACGGTCATAGAGCGCTGCCTGCGCAAGAACCCCGACGACCGGCCGAGCGCCGAGAGCCTCGCGCGCGGGCTGCGCGTCGTCGCCGAGGGCATCGGCGTGCACGCGAACGCGGCGCAGATCGCGGCCGCCGAGGGCGTGGGCATGCTGCTCGCCCCCGACCCGGCGCCGACGGCCGTACCGGGCGTGCCGGGCGCCGCCGATCCCACCCAGGTGCTGCCGACGAACGCCCCGCAGGCGTACGACCCGAGTGCCGCGACGAGCGTCCTGCCGCACACCGGCGGCCCGGCCGGCGCCGCCGACCCCACCGCCGTACTGCCGAACACGGGGGCCCCCGACCCGACGGCGGTGCTGCCCGGCACCGGCCCGCAGGGACAGCAGCCCGACCAGCCGCACCCCTGGCAGAACCAGCTGCGTGCCGCCCGGGACCGCAACGAACAGACGCAGGTCCAGTACCTGGCCCCGGAGGACGACCCGCTGCGCCACCGGCCGCAGCGCCAGGTCGCCCGGCCCCAGCAGCAGCCGCGCCAGGCTCCCCAGGCCCGTCCCCAGCAGCCGCAGCCGCGCGGCCGGCAGCAGGGCTACCAGCAGGGCTACGGCTACGGACAGCAGCAGCCCCAGCAGTACGCCCCGCCGCAGCAGCCGCAGCGGTACGCCCCGGAGCCGCAGCGCCCCGCGCGCGAGCCGCGGGAACCGCGCCGGCGCAGCGCCAACCCGATGAAGATCCCGGGACTCGGCTGCCTGAAGGGCTGCCTGTTCACGATCGTCATCCTGGTCGTGGCGAGCTGGCTGATCTACGAACTGACCCCGCTGCACACCTGGATCGGCCAGGGGCGCAGCTACTGGCACGAGGTGAGCCACTGGGTCGGCCAGGTCAGCAAGTGGGCGAAGGACCTCGGCGGCTCGTCGGGCAATTGATCCCGGAACGCCCGCAACCCGACCGCGAGTTTGCGGATTTGTCGACATCTGGCGGGTGATTTCCGTCTCCGCGGTGAAGGTTGGCTCCTCGGACGCGTAGTTTTGACGACACCACGCGACAACGCGCGCCTGTAGGAGCAGTCTTGGCACGGAAGATCGGCAGCCGGTACACCGCGAACCAGATCCTGGGGCGGGGCAGCGCCGGCACGGTGTGGCTGGGCGAGGGACCGGACGGACCCGTCGCCATCAAGATGCTGCGCGAGGACCTCGCCTCCGACCAGGAGCTCGTCGGACGCTTCGTCCAGGAGCGCACCGCGCTGCTCGGCCTGGAGCACCCGCACATCGTCACCGTGCGCGACCTCGTGGTCGACGGCAACGACCTGGCTCTGGTCATGGACCTGGTACGCGGCACCGACCTGCGCACCCGGCTGGAGCGCGAGCGGCGACTCGCCCCCGAGTCGGCCGTGGCGATCGTCGCCGACGTCGCCGACGCGCTCGCGGCGGCCCACGCCGCCGGGGTCGTCCACCGGGACGTCAAGCCCGAGAACGTCCTCCTCGACATGCAGGGGCCCCTGGGGCCGGGCGGGTCGCACCCCGCCCTGCTGACGGACTTCGGCGTCGCCAAGCTGATCGACTCGCCGAAGCGGACCAAGGCCACGAAGATCATCGGCACGCCGGACTACCTGGCCCCGGAGATCGTCGAGGGCCTGCCCCCGCGCGCGTCCGTCGACATCTACGCCCTCGCCACCGTCCTGTACGAGCTGCTGGCCGGCTTCACCCCGTTCGGCGGCGGCCACCCGGGCGCGGTGCTGCGCCGCCATGTCACCGAGACCGTCGTCCCGCTGCCCGGCATCCCCGAGGAGCTGTGGCAGCTGATCGTGCAGTGCCTGGCCAAGGCGCCCGCCTCCCGGCTGCGGGCCTCGGAGCTCGCGGCACGGCTGCGCGAGCAGCTCCCGACGCTGGCCGGGATGCCGCCGCTGGAGGTGGACGAGCCGGACCAGGCCGAGGAGCCGGCGGAGCAGGAACCGGCGGCCGCGCCGGCCGAGCCGGCCCGGCGCCGGGGCGCGGTCTCGCTGGTGCCGGGCGCCAAGCCGGACTCCAACCGGGACACGCACACCTCGATGCGGGTGCCGGGCCCGGACGAGCTGGCCGGCGGCGCCCACGGGACCGCGCGCGCTCCCCGGGCCACCGGTGCGCCCCGGCCGGGTTCGGCCCGCCACCGGGCGGTGGTGCGCCGGCGCCGGATCACGCTCGGTGTGGCCGGGGCGGTCGTGGCGGCGGTGGTGGGCGTCGGCGCCTACGCGGCCTCCTCCTCCGGCGACGACGGGCCGGCCCGGGACACCCACAGCACGCAGGCGCCCTGACCGCGCCCTGCCCGGGCTCCTTGCCACAGCCGTTACGCTGGAGGCGTGGCAGTCGTCGATGTATCCGAAGAGCTGAAGTCCCTCTCCTCGACCATGGAGTCGATCGAGGCCGTCCTGGACCTCGAAAAGATGAGGGCAGATATCGCCGTGCTCGAGGAGCAGGCGGCCGCGCCGTCCCTGTGGGACAACCCGGACGAGGCGCAGAAGATCACCAGCAAGCTCTCCCACCTCCAGGCCGAGGTCAGGAAGGCGGAGGCGCTGCGCGGCCGGATCGACGATCTCGCCGTCCTCTTCGAGATGGCCGAGGAGGAGGACGACCCGGACACCCGTGCCGAGGCCGAGTCCGAGCTGGCCTCCGTCAGGAAGTCGCTGGACGAGATGGAGGTCCGCACCCTCCTGTCCGGCGAGTACGACTCCCGTGAGGCGCTCGTCAACATCCGCGCCGAGGCCGGCGGTGTCGACGCCGCCGACTTCGCCGAGAAGCTCCAGCGCATGTACCTGCGCTGGGCCGAGCAGCGCGGCTACAAGACCGAGCTGATCGAGACGTCGTACGCCGAAGAGGCCGGCATCAAGTCGACGACCTTCGCCGTCCAGGCGCCGTACGCCTACGGCACCCTCTCCGTCGAGCAGGGCACGCACCGTCTGGTGCGCATCTCCCCCTACGACAACCAGGGCCGCCGTCAGACCTCCTTCGCGGGCGTCGAGGTGCTGCCCGTGGTCGAGCAGACCGATCACATCGAGATCGACGAGACCGAGCTGCGGGTCGACGTCTACCGCTCCTCCGGCCCCGGCGGCCAGGGCGTGAACACCACCGACTCCGCGGTGCGGCTGACCCACCTCCCCACCGGCATCGTGGTCTCCTGCCAGAACGAGCGCTCCCAGATCCAGAACAAGGCCACGGCGATGAACGTCCTCCAGGCCAAGCTGCTGGAGCGCCGCCGCCAGGAGGAGCAGGCCAAGATGGACGCCCTCAAGGGAGACGGCGGCAACTCCTGGGGCAACCAGATGCGTTCGTACGTCCTGCACCCCTACCAGATGGTCAAGGACCTGCGCACCGAGTTCGAGGTCGGCAACCCGGAGGCCGTGTTCAACGGCGAGATCGACGGGTTCCTGGAGGCCGGCATTCGCTGGCGCAAGCAGCAGGAGAAGTGACTTTGTCGACATGACAACTGCCGCCCGCGAGGTGGCAGTTGTTGTTATGTCTGGGTTTTACGTCACAGTTACAGGTTCCAAGTCGCCGCATAAGCGCCCTCAACGGACAATGCGCCCGCAATGCCCTTGACGTTGCTTTGAAGAATGGGAAGAGTTGCACGCGGCATGCGTACTTGAGGGGCGCATGTGAACCGGGGGAATGAGTTGACGCGCTTCGTCACCGGCTGCCTCCCGTCGATCACGGCAACGCCCCACGCGCCGCCTCATTGACGAACAGCTACTGGGGGTAGCAACCATATGACGAAGAAGACGCGGATCCGGGTCGCGCGGATAGCCGCGGGCGCCGTGATCGCGGCCGGTGCGTCACTGACCGCAGCCGGCGCGGCCTCCGCCGCGGGCATCGATGTCCAGGCCGGCCCGATCAGCCTGGGCGTGCACACGGACGCCGGGAACGACAGCGGCGGCACCGACGGCGGCTGCCCGGTGGCGGTCTGCACCACCGGCGGCACCACGACCGGCGGAGACTCCTCGACCGGCGGTTCCAGCACCACCGGCGGCGACTCCACCACCGGCGGGGACTCCACCACTGGTGGCACCTCTACCACTGGTGGCACCTCCACCACGGGCGGTGACTCCGGCACCGGCGGTTCCAGCACCACCGGCGGGGACTCCTCGACCAACGGCGGCGTCACCATCGGTGGTCTCGTCACCGGCGGCGACAGCTCCACCGGGGGTTCGAGCAGCACGGGTGGTGACAGCGGCACCGGCGGCACCAGCTCCACCGGCGGTACCAGCTCCACCGGTGGTGACAGCGGCACCGGTGGCTCCAGCAGCACCGGCGGCTCCAGCACCACGGGCGGCTCCAGCACCACGGGCGGCTCCAGCACCTCGGGTGGCAGCTCCACCGGTGGCACCAGCACCTCGGGTGGCAGCTCCACCGGTGGCACCAGCAGCACCGGTGGCACCAGCACCTCGGGTGGCAGCTCCACAGGCGGCACCAGCTCCACCGGTGGCTCCGGCAGCACCGGCGGTTCGAGCAGCACCGGCGGCAACAACGACAAGCCCCAGGGCGGCAACAACAACGCCACCCAGGACCAGGGTTCCTCGAACCTGACCGACACGGGCTCCGACAACGGCAACAAGGCCCAGGCCCAGGGCGGTGACAAGCAGCTCGCCGAGACCGGTGCCGGTCCGACCGAGTTCCTGCTCATCGGCGCCGCGACGATGATCGCCGGCGGCATCGGCTTCCGTGTGCTGCCGCGTCTGATGAACGGCCGGGGCGGCGCCGCCGCCTGACCGTGACCCCAAGGTCACACCGCGTACGCACGCCGTACGCGCAAGGGCCCGGAGCTTGGCGCTCCGGGCCCTCGGTCGTCTCTACGGCGTTCTCGCGCTCTTCGCGCCGACCGCGCCGATCTACGCGGTCTGGTGCGCCAGCAGCGCCACCGCGGTGATCAGCACCGCCAGCAGCGCGATCAGCGCCATCGGGTTCACCCCGCCGAGGAAACCCTCCTGCTGAAGTCGCGCGCGGTTGGCACGGCACACCGGGCACCGGCCCTCGCTCACGGGCGCCGCGCAGTTCGCGCACACCAGCCGGTCGTACGTCATGCGCTCGCCCTCCTTGCACCGGTCATCACTTGTGAAACGTTCATAGGAACGAGAACGTTCCCACTCCACTGTGCCAGGTTCCCGCAAGCGGTGCGCAGGGCACCGGGAGAGCGGGCGGAAGCACGGGAGGGAACACGGGACGCAAACAGGTCGCGGTACAAAAACGTACAAGTCTTGCCCAAGCTCTCCCCGCGACTGCACTTGCACACCCGGGTCGCGTATGGTCACGCTCATCTACCCCCGGCGACCCGTGGTGCATCCGTGATCCGATTCGACAACGTCTCCAAGGTCTACCCCAAGCAGAACCACCCCGCACTCAGGGATGTCTCCCTGGAAGTGGAGAAGGGCGAGTTCGTCTTCCTCGTGGGGTCCTCCGGCTCCGGAAAGTCCACCTTCCTGCGGCTGATCCTCCGCGAGGAGCGGTGCAGCCACGGCCAGGTGCACGTGCTGGGCAAGGACCTCGCGCGCCTCTCGAACTGGAAGGTGCCGCAGATGCGCCGCCAGTTGGGGACCGTGTTCCAGGACTTCCGGCTCCTGCCGAACAAGACCGTCGCGGAGAACGTGGCCTTCGCCCAGGAGGTCATCGGCAAGTCCCGCGGCGAGATCCGCAAGTCCGTGCCGCAGGTGCTCGACCTCGTCGGGCTCGGCGGCAAGGAGGACCGCAGGCCCGGCGAGCTGTCCGGTGGTGAGCAGCAGCGCGTGGCCATCGCGCGGGCCTTCGTCAACCGGCCCAAGCTGCTCATCGCCGACGAGCCCACCGGCAACCTCGACCCGCAGACCTCCGTCGGCATCATGAAGCTGCTCGACCGCATCAACCGGACGGGCACGACCGTCATCATGGCGACGCACGACCAGAACATCGTGGACCAGATGCGCAAGCGCGTCATCGAGCTGGAGAAGGGCCGCCTCGTTCGCGACCAGGCCCGCGGCGTCTACGGCTACCAGCACTGACACTGACCGCACCCTGTTCCCGAAAGGCCTGAAGAACCCGCCATGCGCGCCCAGTTCGTCCTGTCCGAGATCGGTGTCGGTCTCCGCCGCAATCTGACGATGACGTTCGCCGTCATCGTCTCCGTCGCCCTGTCCCTGGCCCTCTTCGGCGGCTCGCTGCTGATGAGCGACCAGGTGTCCACCATGAAGGGCTACTGGTACGACAAGGTCAACGTCTCGATCTTCCTGTGCAACAAGCACGACGCGGAGTCGGACGCCAACTGCGCCAAGGGCGCGGTCACCGATGACCAGAAGAAGCAGATCCTCGACGACCTGCACAAGATGACCATCGTCGAGAAGGTGTCGTACGAGTCGCAGGACGAGGCCTACAAGCACTACAAGGAGCAGTTCGGCAACTCCCCGCTGGCCAGTTCGCTCACGCCGGACCAGATGCAGGAGTCGTACCGCATCAAGCTGAAGGACCCGCAGAAGTACCAGGTCATCGCGAGCGCCTTCAACGGGCGTGACGGCGTGCAGTCGGTGCAGGACCAGAAGGGCATCCTGGACAACCTGTTCCAGCTGCTGAACCTGATGAACCGCGGCGCGCTCGGCGTGATGGCGATGATGCTGATCGTGGCCCTGCTGCTGATCGTCAACACCGTGCGCGTCTCGGCGTTCAGCCGCCGGCGCGAGACCGGGATCATGCGCCTGGTCGGAGCCTCGGGCTTCTACATCCAGGCGCCGTTCATCATGGAGGCCGCGGTCGCCGGACTCATCGGCGGCGGCCTCGCCTGTGTCGCCCTGGTGGTCGGCCGGTACTTCACGATCGACCACGGCATGGACCTCGCCCACAAGCTCCAGCTCATCAACTTCGTCGGCTGGGACGCGGTGTTGACGAAGCTGCCGCTGATCCTCGCGACGAGCGTGCTGATGCCCGCGCTGGCGGCGTTCTTCGCGCTGCGCAAGTACCTGAAGGTGTGACGCATGCCAAGAGGGCCGTACGGGCATCTGCCCGTGCGGCCCTTTGCGTTGTCCTAGACTCACGGCCATGTCAGGCCGAGAACTGTGCCGAGACCTGTTCTGTCCGCCCCGCCGCATCCGCCGCGGGGCCGCCCTGACATTGGTCTTCGCCGGCGTCCTGGTCACCGGCGCCGCCACCGGCTCCTTCCCGGAGACCATCGACACCGTCCCCACCGCGCACGCGCGCAGGTCCGCCGCCGGCCCGTCGCACCCGACCACCCGGCACGAGGACGTCCAGAAGGCCGCCGCCGACGCGATGGCCGACGGCAAGTCCCCGATGGAGGCGGCCGAACGGGCGGTCAGCCGCAGCGGCGACCGCTGGGGCGCGGTCTACTCCGAGGGCGAGTACCAGGAGTTCCAGGAGGCCCTCGACGGCAGATACACCGGCGTCGGCCTGTCGGCGGGCCGCGAGCAGGACGGCCGGATCGAGGTGACCAAGGTCCAGCCCGACTCGCCCGCCGCCCGCGCCGGCATCCGCCAGGGCGACCGGCTCATCAGCGTCGACGGCGGCAGGGTCGACGGCCGCCCGGTCACCGACGTGGTGTCCTTACTGCGCGGCGACGCCGACGACGCGGCCGCCGGTACGACCGTCACGCTGGGCCTGCAGCGCGGCACACGCACGTGGACCGAGAAACTGCGCCGGGCCAGCCTGTCCACCGACTCGGTGACCGTCTCCCAGCTGCCCGGCGGGGTCACCGTCATCAGGATCGCCGCGTTCACCAGGGGCTCCGGCGACGCCGTGCGCGCCGCGGTCCGAGCCGCCCCCGCCGACGGCGGGATCATCCTCGACCTGCGCGGCAACTCCGGCGGACTGGTCAACGAGGCCGTGGAGACCTCCTCCGCCTTCCTCGACGGCGGCCTCGTCGCCACGTACGACGTCGACGGCGCCGAGCGCTCCCTGCACGCCGACCCCGGCGGTGACACCGGCCGGCCCCTGGTCGCCCTGGTCGACGGCGGTACGATGAGCGCGGCCGAGATGCTCACCGGCGCCCTCCAGGACCGGGGCCGCGCGGTGGTGATCGGCTCGCGCACCTTCGGCAAGGGCTCCATCCAGATGCCGACCACGCTGCCCGACGGGTCGGTGGCCGAGCTGACCGTCGGCCACTACCGCACCCCCTTGGGCCACAGCGTCGACGGCCGCGGGATCACCCCCGACCTGGATGCCGGGCAGACCGACGGACAGGCCGCCGTGGAGCGGGCCGAGACCGTGCTCACCGGCCTGGGCGACCCCGATTAAAGGCTGGCCGCACGACCCCTCCGTAGTGCGAAAATGGACGGCACTATGAGCAAGGGAATGTACGTACCCAAGGAGTCCCAGCCCAAGCAGGGCGGCGGGGCCGCCAAGGCCAGGGACGGCGAGAAGGGCGGCAAGCGCAAGATCGTCGCCCAGAACAAGAAGGCCCGGCACGACTACGCGATCATCGACACCTACGAGGCCGGGCTCGTGCTGACCGGCACCGAGGTCAAGTCGCTGCGCGAGGGACGGACGTCGCTGACCGACGGCTTCGTCCAGATCGACCGGGGCGAGGCGTGGCTGCACAACGCCCACATCCCGGAGTACCACCAGGGCAGCTGGACCAACCACTCCGCGCGCCGCAAGCGCAAGCTGCTGCTGCACCGCGAGGAGATCGACAAGCTGGAGTCCAAGGCCCAGGAGACGGGTCACACGATCGTGCCGCTCGCCCTGTACTTCAGGGACGGCCGCGCGAAGGCCGAGATCGCGCTCGCGCGAGGCAAGAAGGAGTACGACAAGCGGCAGACCCTGCGGGAGAAGCAGGACCGGCGCGAGTCGGACCGCGCCATCGCGGCGGCGAAGCGGAGGCAGCGCGGCGTGTAGGCCGGGAATACGGTGGCATCGGCGTGGGTTGGTCACGTACGATGGCACCAACACCGGTTGAACGCGGTGTGCGCATTGAAAACACAACATGGGGATGATCGGTTTCGACAGCGGCTGTCGAAGCAGGGGAAGCGTGTCGAGGAAGCGGCAATGATCTCGTAAACCATATGTCGCAAAAAATAATCGCCAACACCAAGCGCGATTCCTTCGCCCTCGCTGCCTAAGTAGCGACTTGCGAAGTGTCAGCCCGGGGCTGTTCCCGACCCGGATCCTGGCATCAGCTAGGGAACTAAACCTTGATCCCGGTCACGGGGTGAAGAGGGAAATCCAACAGTGACTGAGCCCGTCGGCGACTTGTTCGCGTGATCGCCGGGGCTGAGAAAATCACAGCGAACTGCACACGGAGAAGCCCTGATTCCGCACCGTTGGACGCGGGTTCGATTCCCGCCATCTCCACCAACCCCCCCAGGGGGTACCCCATGTGGGCAAAGGCCCCGTCGCTTCGAGCGGCGGGGCCTTCGTCATGCCGGCGCACGGCGGGCCGAAGCGCTGTGGACGAGCAGCGCGAGCGTGGCCGCGGCGGCCGGGACGGCGAGGGCGGCGCCCGGGGAGAGGTGCTCGGCCGCCCAGCCGCCGGTCGCCGAGCCGCAGGCGATGCCCGTGAGCAGCCCGGTCACCACCAGGCTCATGCCCTCGTTCAGTCGGCCGGCCGGGGTGCGCCGCTGCACCAGGGTCATCGCCGTCACCATCGTCGGCGCGGTCGCCATGCCCGCGACCAGCAGCGCGCCCGCGAGCGCCGGCAGCGAACCGGCCACCCCGGCCGCCACCCACGGCAGGGTCATCAGGACGGCCATGGCGGCCAGGCAGTGGCCGAGCCGCACCCCCGCGGGCCTGCGCGCCCCGAACACCAGGCCCGCCGCGCACGAGCCCGCCGCCTGGAGCGCGAGCACGGCACCGGCCACCGCGCGGTGCCCGTGCGCGTCGGCGAAGGCGATCGTGCCGACCTCCATCGAGCCGAACACCATGCCGGTCGCGACGAAGCAGGCCAGCAGCGGCCGGATGCCGGGGCTGCGCAGCGGCGACGGCGCCTTCGAACGCGCGCCGACCGGCGGCTCGGTGGCGCGCTGCGCGGTGAACAGCAGCATGCCGGCGAGCAGCAGCACCGCCCCGGTGAGCGTGCCCGCCTCCGGGAAGAACGTGCCGGTCAGGAAGGACGCGAGCACCGGGCCGAGCATGAAGCACAGCTCGTCGGCGGCCTGCTCGAAGGCGTTCGCGGTGTGCAGCGCACCGGGGTCGTCGCGCAGCAGATGGGCCCAGCGGGCGCGGGACAGGCCGCCGATGTTGGGGGTGGCCGCGGTCGCGGCGTAGGCGGCGAACAGGGTCCAGTCGGGAGCGCCGAAGCGCACGCACAGCAGCAGCGCGAGGCTGCCGAGCACGGAGAGCAGCGTGGCCGGCACGGCGACCCGGGCCTGCCCGTGCCGGTCGATCAGCCGGGCGATCCAAGGACCGGCCAGCCCGGTCGCGGCGAGCCCGGTCGCGGTGACGGCGCCGGCGAGGGCGTACGAACCCCGGGACCCGGCGATCATCACGACGGCGCTCACGCTGAACATGCCCATGGGCAGCCGGGCGAGCAGATTGCCGGTGGTGAACGCGCGGGTGCCGCGGAGGGAGAAGAGCCGGCGGTAGGCGCTGCGGCGCGCCGGCGTGGACAGGGCGGAGGACATGGATGCACCCTCGCCCAGGGCGGATCAAGGGGTCCAACACCTGCTCGGCGCCCATTCACGCACCCGTGTTGTAAGTTCGCGGTCATGCCCGCCCACCTGGACCCGAGACTGCTGCGCGCCTTCGTCGTCGTCGCCGAGGAGCTGCACTTCACCCGGGCCGCCGCCCGGCTGTACGTCGCCCAGCAGGCGCTCAGTCGCGATGTGCGGCGGCTGGAGCGGGAGTTGGGCGCCGAGCTGTTCCTGCGGAGCACACGGCAGGTGACGCTGACGGCCGACGGCGAGCGCCTGCTGCCGTACGCGCGCCGGGTTCTTGAGGCGCAGGACGAACTGCTGGCGGCCTGCACGCCCTCGGGGCAGGCCCGCCCGCTGCTGGTGGACCTCAACTCGCCGGGCCTCGTCACCGGTCGCCGGGTTCTGCACCGGGCCCGTGAACTCGCCCCCGACTGCGAGCTGATGGCCCGCTACGAGAGCGGCCTGACCGGAGCCGCCGAACAGATCCTCTCGGGCCGCCTGGACGTCTCCTTCGGCCGGTTCGCCGGGCTGGACCCGGCGCTGCGGTCGGGGCTGGAGCGGCAGCCGGTGCGCTACGAGCCGATGGCCGTCGTCCTGCCCGAGGAACACCCCCTGGCCGCGCTGCCCGGGATACCGGTGGCCGGGCTGGCCGGGGAGACGGTGTACGCCGGTGCCGGCAATCCGCGCACCCCCGAGTGGACCGACCTGGCGTCCCGGCTGTTCGAGGAGTACGGCATCCGGCTCGCCCCGCCGCTGCCGCTGGCCGTCGGGGACGAGGAGTTCGAGCGGATCATGGGCAAGACCCGGTATCCGGTGCTGGCCGTGGTGGACTTCCCGGCCCTGCCCCGCACGGTCCGCCGCCCGCTCGTCGACCCCGTCCCGCTGTCGCCGGTCTCGCTGGTGTGGCGCAGGGGCCTGGTCCATCCCGGGCTGGACGCGCTGCGCGCGGCGGCGGCGCAGATCGCGGCGGCGCAGGGGTGGCTGCGGCGGCCGGAGGGGAGCTGGCTCCCGGCGACGGACGAGATGACGACGACCGGCTGACGGGGCCACCGGGTCGTCTTTGACCGGGTGGCCCCGTCAGCGGATCGAGGATCAGCCGTTCGCGCCCGCCGGGGTCGTGGTGGTCTTCAGGCCCTCCAGCTTGTTGGCCTGGATCACGAAGTCGTTGGTGAACGTCTTGCTCAGGTCGATCGAGGAGGTGGCGTTGCCGACCATCACCTCGGTGGCCAGGACCGTCTTCGGGCCGCCCGCCGGCATGAGACCGTCCGGGAGGAACTGCCCCTTGTCCTGGTTCAGGGCCGTGATGTAGTCGGCCTTGGTCACCAGCTGGTTCTGCACGAACGACTGCGGCAGCTTGTCGGCGATGTCGGCCGCGCTGTGTGTGTTGATCCAGTGCATGGTGGCCACGAGGGCGTCGACGACCTTCTGCGTCGCGTCCTTGTGCGAGTTCACCCAGTCGGTACGGGCGATGACGCTGGCGGCCGGCCAGGCGCTGCCCAGCGCGGCGGTGGCGCCCTGGGTGGTGGCCAGGTCGATCGCGGAGGTGCCGACGCCCTTCTTCTCCATCGCGGCGACCGTCGGCTGCGTCGTCATGACACAGGCGGTCTTGCCGTTCTGGAGCGCGGCGACGGCGGTGGAGCCCGCGCCGACGCCGATCCGGCTGAAGTCGCTGGTCTTGAGGCCCTTCTTGGCGGCCAGGAACTTGGTGAGGGTGTCGGTGCCCGAACCCAGGTCGGTGACGCCGAGCGTCTTGCCCTTGAAGTCGGCGGCGGAGTGGACGCCGCTCTTCGGGGTGCACATCTCCCGCTCGCCCGGCGCTCCGGACAGCTGGATGACGTCCTCGACGGCCTTGCCCTTCGCCTGAAAGTCGATCGTGTGGTTGTACCAGGCGCCGGCCATGTCCACCTGGCCGGAGGCCATGGCGTCCTCGGCGCCGGTGCCGCCGTCCTGCTCGGTGCTCAGCACGACGTTGACGCCGTACTTCTTGTAGAAGCCGAGCTGCTCGGCGAGCTGGTAGGGCAGGTAGATCTGCTTGTCGATGCCGCCGACCATGATCTTGACGGTCGGAGTGCCGCCGGAGCCGGACGAGCCACCGGAGCTGCCGGAGCTGCTGGAACACGCGGTGGCCGCGCCGAGGGTGAGGGCGGTGACGATCGATGCGGTGAGGACTCTCTTCAGCATGGCGGCTCGTACCTTTCGGACATGCGAGGGGGACGCGGGAAGGAAGGAGAAGAAAGGGGGAGGGGGAGGAGGAAGTCAGGGGCGGTCAGAGGGAGTTCGCCTCGGTGGGGGCCGGCGGGCGCCAGGACAGCAGCCGGTGTTCGAGCTTGCCGATCAGCCACTCCGCGCCCAGCACGATGACCGCGATGACGAGCATCGTGGCGAACACGCCGTTCGGGTCGAAGTTGTTCTGCGCGGTCTTGATGACGAGACCGAGGCCGCTCTGCGCGCCGAGCACCTCGCCGACCAGCGCGCCGACGATGGCGAAGCCGAAGGCGCTGTGCAGGCTGGCGATGATCCAGGTGAGCGCGGAGGGCACGATGACGTGCCGGATGATCTGCATCTGGGAGGCGCCGAGGACCCGGGCGTTGGCCAGGATGTTGCGGTCGACCTCGCGGACGCCCTGGAAGGCGTTGAAGAAGACGATGAAGAACACCAGCACGGCGGCGAGCAGGATCTTCGGGGTGACGCCGATGCCGAAGGCGACGATGAAGATCGAGCCGAGGACGATGCGCGGGATGGCGTTGACCATCTTGATGTAGGGCCCGAGGACATCGGACAGATAGCGGCTCTGGCCGAGGGCCACGCCGACGACGACTCCGGCGACGGATCCGACGGCGAAGCCGACGAGCGCTTCCTGGATGGTGGTCCAGATGTTCGCGTAGAAGGAGCCGAACTCGGTGCCGTGCTGGAAGAGGTCGACCAGTCGCTTCCAGATGCCGGAGGGCTGTCCGAAGAAGAACGGGTCGACGATGCCCCAGGTGGTGAAGGCCTGCCAGCCGCCGATGACGAAGACCGCGATGCCGATGCGGCCCGCCCAGACCGACGCGACCCGCCGCCGGGCGGCCTGCTTGGCGGCTGCCGCCGCGGAGGACTGCTTGCCGCCCGCGACCTGCGCGGCGGAAGCGGTGGACGTCGTACTCATGCCTTGCCTCCTGCGGTGCGTGCGTAGGCGCGCTCGACCTCTTCGCGCAGCGTTTCCCAGATCTGTTGCTGGAGTTCGATGAAGCGGGGCTGGAAGCGGATCTCCTGCACGGAGCCGCGCGGGCGCGGCAGGTCGATGTCGAAGACCGCCTTGACCGAACCGGGGCTGGAGGTCATCACGACGACCCGGTCGGCGAGCGCCACGGCCTCGTCGAGGTCGTGGGTGATGAAGATGACGGACGGCCGGATCTGCTCCCACAGGCCCAGCAGCTCGGTCGACATGATCGCCTTGGTCTGCACGTCCAGGGCACCGAACGGCTCGTCCATGATCAGGATCTTGGGTTCGTTGATCAGCGCCGCGGCCATGGCCACGCGCTTGCGCATACCGCCGGAGAGCTGGTGGGGGTAACGGTCCTCGAACCCGGACAGTCCGACCCGGCGCAGCCAGTCCCGGGCGGCGGTCTGCGCCTGCTGCTTGGGCACGCCCCGGAAGACCGGGCCCATCAGCACGTTGCCGAGGACGGTCTTCCAGGGCAGCAGCGCGTCCGCCTGGAACATGAAGCTGACGCCGTCGGTGATGCCGTCCACCTCGCGGCCGCCGACCTTGACCGAGCCCTCGCTGGGCCGGTCCAGGCCGGACACCATGCCCAGGGTGGTCGACTTGCCGCAGCCGGTGGGGCCGACCACCGCGCAGAACTGGCCGGGCTCCACGGTGAACGACACGCCCTGCAGCGCCGTGAACACCTCACCGGCAGGCGTCAGGAATCGCTTGGTGAGCCCGGATATCTCGATGTGCGCGTCCTCGCGCACCGCCGCACCGGCACTGCTGGAAGCCATGGGGAGCGGTCTCCTTTCCCCTCGGGGTTCGAGGTGAAGGCAGACGCTAGAGGCCACCCGGTGTTACGTCGCTGTTTCACAGGTATCCCGCGATAGCCGCGTAACCAGGAGTTCTGCTCGTTCTGCTCAGTGAAACGGGGCTGGGCAGAATTCCGGCCATCAGGCACAATCACGCCACCACGGGTCCGGCGCAGGGCCGGCCCGGCACCAACCGGAACAGGGGCGATGAGGCACCTGTGACACCCATCCGCATACGGATCGGGCGCGGCGGGAGGGGGAGACTGTCCGCGCGGATCCTCGTCAGCCAGCTCGCCATCCTGGCGCTCACGGGCGTCATCGGCTTCGCCCTGTTCGCCTTCGCGCAGCGCTCCGCCCTCGACCGCACCTACGAGGAGCGGGCCGTGGCCATCGCCAAGACGACGGCCGCCGACCCGCAGATCCGGCGGGCCATGCAGGACGGCGGCGGCGCCGTCGTCCAGGCCGTCGCCGAACGCATCCGGCAGTCGTCGGGGGCGTCGTACGTCGTGGTCATCGACCTGCACGGCATCCGCCACTCGCACCCCATGGCGCAACTGGTCGGCTCCCCGGTGGCCGAGCCGCTCGTGGCGCGGGACGGCCAGCCGCACGTCGGCACCGACCAGGGCGCGACCGGGCGGTCCGCCAACGGCAGGGTCCCGCTGTACGGGCCGACGGGCGAGCTGGTCGGCGAGGTGTCGGTGGGAATCCCGGAGAACGACGTCATCGGCGAGCTGTGGCACGAGCTGCCCACCTTCGCCGTGTACGCCGCGATCGCCACCGCGCTCGGGGCCGCGGCCGCGTTTCTGCTGGCCAGGCGGCTGAAGCGGACGACGTTCGGGCTGGAGCTGGAGGAGATCGCCGGGCTGCTGCAGGACCGCGAGGCGATGCTGCACGGCATCCGTGAGGGCGTGCTCGCCTTCGCCCCGGACGGCAGGATCAGCGTGGTCAACGACGAGGCCCGCCGTCTGCTCGGTCTCGGCACCGCGCTCGGCAGCACCCTGGACGAGGTGCTGCCCGACGGCCGACTGCGCCGCGCCCTGGACGGCACCCTGACCGGCACCGACATCAGCGTCCTGACCGACGAGCACTGTCTGGTCGTCAACCGGATGCCGGTGACCCTGCACGGCCGCGCACTGGGCGCGGTGGTGACCGTCCGCGACCGCACCGAACTGGTCGGACTCCTCAGGGAGTTGGACTCCGTACGCGGTCTGACGGACGCCCTGCGCGCCCAGCAGCACGAGTTCACCAACCGGATGCACACGCTCGCCGGGCTGCTGGACATCGGGGCGTACGACGACGCGTACGACCTGGCCGTCGAGTCGGCCGGCGCCGGGCAGGCGCTCACCGAGTTCGTGCGGGGGCGGATCGGCAACCCGCTGATGGTCGGCCTGGTCGTGGCCAAGACCACGGTGGCCGCCGAACGCGGCGTGTGGGTCGAGCTCGCCGACGACTCGGCGCTCGGCGCGGACCCGCCGCAGCTGCGCCTGCTGCTGACGATCGTCGGCAACCTGCTGGACAACGCGATCGACGCGGCGGGCGACGGACCGCCCCCGGCGGACGGACGCACGGTCCGCCTCACCCTCACCGAGGGCGGGCGGGGCACGACGGTGCGGGTGGCGGACACCGGCCCCGGCATCCCGCCCGGCGCCCACGAGTCGATCTTCGAGGACGGCTGGTCGACCCGCCCCGACCGGGGCACCGCCCGGCGCGGTCTGGGCCTCGCCCTGGTCCATCGCCTGGTGTCGCGGCACGGCGGCACGATCACCGTCAGCGAGGGCCCGGGCGCGGTCTTCACCGTACGACTGCCGGACCCCGCCGTGCCGCCGAAGAACAGATTCGCCGAGGCGCTGCCCGTGGGAGGTGACCGCCGATGATCCGCACGCTGGTCGTGGACGACGACTTCCGGGTCAGCCGCATCCACTGCGACTACGTGTCCCGGGTGCGGGGCTTCGAGGTGGTGGGCG
This sequence comes from Streptomyces sp. NPDC055966, assembly GCF_042269865.1. Taxonomy (NCBI): domain Bacteria; kingdom Bacillati; phylum Actinomycetota; class Actinomycetes; order Kitasatosporales; family Streptomycetaceae; genus Streptomyces; species Streptomyces sp. NPDC055966. The sequence continues at coordinate 885,807 of NZ_JBHJYK010000001.1, read as the reverse complement.
AGGCGGCCACGGTCGCCGAGGCGCTGGCGGCGGCCCAGGAACTGCGCCCCGACCTCCTGCTGCTGGACATCTTCCTGCCCGACGGCAGCGGACTGGACGTGCTGCACCGCCTCACCGGGGACGCGGGGGGCGCCCGCCCCGACGCCTTCGTGATCACCGCGGACCGCGACATCGCCTCCGTCCGCACGGCCATGAAGCTCGGCGCCGTCGGCTACCTGGTCAAGCCGTTCGGCGCCGCAGACCTGGCCGAGCGGCTCACCTCGTACCGCGAGCTCCAGCACCGCGTCGACACGCTCGGGGAGACCACGGAGACCGAACAGGCCGATGTGGACGCCCTGTTCAGCGCGGTCCGGCCGCCCGCCGTTCCCCGGGTCCCGGCCAAGGGCCACTCGGCGCCGACGCTCGCCCTCGTCCAGCAGACGCTGCGCACCGCCCACCGCGATCTGTCGGCCGCCGAGGCCGCCGAACTGACCGGCGTCTCCCGGGCCACGGCCCAGCGCTACCTCTCCTACCTCGTCAAGGAGGGCATGGTCCGCCTCGTCCTCCGCTACGGCGCGACGGGCCGGCCGGAGCACAGGTACCGGATCGCGTCGTAGGGCGTCGTGGGCCCTCACGCGGCCGTCCCTCGGCGAGTGAGAGCAACGTTCCCTTCCGGTCACCCACAGCCACAGCGCGGAAACTCCCGCTCCCTACCTTCGGGCTCAGTGTCGTGCAGCCGGAGCCCGTGGAGGAGCGATGACAGCCCCAGCCGTACCCCGTCGCAGTGGCCGTTGGATCGAGCAGTGGGATCCGGAGGACGAGGGATTCTGGAGGGCGACCGGGGACCGGATCGCCCGCCGGAACCTGTGGTTCTCGGTGCTCTCGGAACACATCGGCTTCTCGGTCTGGACCCTGTGGTCCGTGTTGGTTCTGTTCATGGGGCCGAAGTACGGCCTGACTCCGGCCGACAAGTTCCTGCTGACCTCGATGGTCACGCTGGTCGGTGCCGTCGTCCGGGTCCCGTACACCTTCGCCGTCGCCGTCTTCGGCGGCCGCAACTGGACGATCATCTCGGCGGGCCTGCTGCTGGTGCCGACGGCGGCGGCGTACGCGGTGATGGAGCCGGGCACGTCCTTCACGACGTTCCTGCTGGTCGGCCTGCTGGCGGGCATCGGCGGCGGCAACTTCGCGTCCTCCATGACCAACATCAACGCCTTCTTCCCGCTGCGGAAGAAGGGCTGGGCCCTGGGCCTGAACGCGGGCGGCGGCAACATCGGCGTGCCGGTCATCCAGCTCGTCGCCCTGGCGATCATCGGCGCGAACGGCGGCCCGCGGCTGCTGCTGGGCATCTACATCCCGCTGATCGTCGTGGCGGCCGTCCTGGCGGCGGTCTTCATGGACAACCTGGCGACGGTGAAGAACGACACCGGCGCGGCCAAGGACGCGGCCCGGGACGCCCACACCTGGATCATGTCCTTCCTCTACGTCGGCACGTTCGGCTCGTTCATCGGCTACAGCTTCGCCTTCGGCCAGGTGCTGACGAACCAGTTCGGCCGCACCCCGCTCCAGGCGGCGTACCTCACCTTCATCGGCCCGCTGCTCGGCTCCCTGATCCGCCCGGTGGGCGGCCGGCTCGCCGACCGCTACGGCGGCGCCCGCATCACGCTCTGGAACTACGTGGGCATGGCGGTCGCGACCGCCGTCCTGGTGGTGGCGAGCATGCAGAAGTCCCTCCCCCTGTTCGTCTCGGTCTTCGTCGTCCTGTTCGTGCTGAGCGGTCTCGGCAACGGCTCGACGTACAAGATGATCCCGGGCATCTTCCAGGCGAAGGCGCTGGCCAAGGGGCTGACGGGCGAGGAGGCGGTGGCGTACGGCCGCCGTCTGTCCGGTGCCTCCATGGGCCTGATCGGCGCGGTGGGCGCGCTCGGCGGCGTCGGCATCAACATGGCCTTCCGGCAGTCGTTCCTCTCCTACGGCTCCGGCACGGGCGCGTTCGTCGCCTTCCTCGCCTTCTACGGTGTGTGCTTCGCGCTGACGTGGGCCGTATACCTTCGCCGCCCGGCGGGGCGGGCGGTGACGGAGGAGACTGTGGAGACAAAGCCGCAGCTCAGCTACGCGGAAGTGTGACGTAACACCAGTGCAATGAGGCCGAACCGAGCCTGTCACGCGCCGTTGACAGGCTCGTAGGGCGTACCGGCAGGGGCGTGCCGGTCGGCGAGGAGAGCCATGTACCACGAAGACCAGCAGCATCCCGAGCACGGTCCGCTCGCGGGATTCACCGTGGGCGTCACCGCCGCGCGCCGGGCCGAGGAGCTGAGCGCGCTGCTCCAGCGGCGCGGCGCCGCGGTCCTGCACGCGCCCGCCCTGCGGATCGTGCCGCTCGCCGACGACGGGGAACTCCTCGCCGCGACGAAGGAGATCATCGACCAGGCCCCGGACACCGTCGTGGCCACGACCGCCATCGGCTTCCGGGGCTGGGTGGAGGCGGCCGAGGGCTGGGGCCTGGGCGACCCTCTCCTCGCCCGTCTCCGGGAGGCGGAACTGCTGGCCCGCGGCCCGAAGGTCAAGGGCGCGATCCGCGCGGCCGGCCTGACGGAGGAGTGGTCCCCGTCCTCGGAATCCATGGCGGAGGTCCTGGACCGCCTCCTGGAGGAGGGCGTGGACGGCCGCCGTATCGCCGTACAACTCCACGGCGAACCGCTCCCCGGCTTCGTCGAATCGCTCCGGGCCGGGGGAGCGGACGTCCTCCCGGTCCCGGTGTACCGCTGGATGCCCCCGGAGGACACGACTCCGCTGGACCGTCTGCTGGGCGCGACGATCGCGCGCTCGCTGGACGCGCTGACCTTCACGAGCGCCCCGGCGGCGGCGTCGCTGCTGTCGCGCGCCGAGGACAGGGGCCTTCTCCCGGAGCTGCTCTCCGCCCTCTCCCACGACGTCCTCCCGGCCTGCGTGGGCCCGGTGACGGCCCTCCCCCTCCAGGCGCACGGCGTGGACACGGTCCAGCCGGAGCGCTTCCGCCTGGGCCCGCTGGTGCAACTGCTGTGCCAGGAACTCCCGGCGCGGGCCCGTTCGTTGCCGGTCGCCGGTCACCGGGTGGAGATCCGGGGCCACGCGGTCCTGCTCGACGGCGACCTGAAACCCGTCCCGCCGGCCGGCATGTCCCTGCTCCGCGCCCTCGCCCGCCGCCCGGGCTGGGTGGTCTCCCGCTCGGACCTCCTGCGCACCCTCCCCGGCGCGGGCCGCGACGAGCACGCCGTGGAGACGGCGATGGCCCGCCTCCGCACAGCCCTCGGCGCCCCGAAACTGATCCAGACGGTGGTCAAGCGCGGCTACCGGCTGGCCCTGGACCCGGCGGCGGACGCGAAGTACGCGGACGCGTGAGGCGAAGTGGCGCCACTCACACGTACGTCGCCTGGTGGATGTACAGGCACTCGTGCCGCGGGACGATCAAGTACAGGAAGAATCCGCCGGGGACATGGGCGACGTTGCCCTTCGGACCCGCTTCCTGGTACGAGGCGCCGTCGAGGTAGAACGCGGCCGCGGCCCGTACCAGCTCGTCGGCCTGCTTCTCGACCTCGGCGACGAAGGCGGGCGGAGCGCCGCCGATGACGTGCTCCTCGTTCGGGTCGTACTCCCACCGCCACGTCATGGAGACACCGCCTGCCGGGCCTCCGTCTCGACCGCGCGGAGTTCGGCCATGGCCGCGTGAAACGCGGGGTCGTCCTTGCTCTCCGTGTTGTGTACGGAGACAAGGGCGGCCTGGTAGCGGGAGCGCAGGTCAGGCCGCCGTTCGATCTCCACCTGCGCCTGCCAGTAGGTCAGCCAGTACTGGAGATGGCCGATCTTTCCGTCCTGGAGAGCGGCCCCGAGAGCCTGCTCCTTGTGCTGCTCCATTTCACCCAGTCGGTGCGGGGCGATGCGCGCCAGCGCGATGCGGACAGCCGCCGGAGTGCGCTCGGGGCGTGGAATCAGCTCATGGCCGTGGTCCGGTTGTGTCGTCATGAGGCGGCTCCCTGTGCTCACGCGCTCAGCTTCCTGCGCCCCACGGTACTGGGCGCCACGGGGATCGGCTGGTGTCCCACCTCGAACCACAGCAGCTTCCCGGCGCCGCGTTCCAGTGGTCCGTCACCGAGATGGAGGCCGCCCCAACAGTCGGCGTACTCCGGCACGAGCCGCAGCCCGCGCCCGCATTCGGCGTCCGCCGGGAGGGGCGGCAACCGGTCTTTCGGCGGCTCTCCGAAGGGGGCGGGGATCCGCGGATGACTGTCCCAGACCGCAACCCGAATCCGCCCGCCGACGAGGGCAGTGAGCCGTAGAGAAGCGGGCCCGTTGGTATGCCGGTACGCGTTGCTGACCAGCTCGGAGGCCAACAGCTCGACGGCGTCCAGCACTTCGGGTCTCCCATGCCCGCGGAGAACGGCCCGTACGGTCATACGTGCGACGCGTGCCGCGCGGGGATCATGGGGCAGGCGAAGGGCGTACACCCAGGTGTCGGGCAGGGATACGGTGCCCATGAAAACCTCCGACGAGAGAAGGGACTTCGGGCTCGCTCAACGACTCCGCCCGGCGGTGGCTCTGCCTGGAGAGGTGCGCTTCCGGCTTGTGGGCGAGGGGAGTTGGACGAGGTGGAACTCACCATAGGGCGTCGCGATGTCATAATTAACATCGAACGAGAGGAAGGCTTGATAATTCCTTCCTGTGGGTGACGCAATGACGAGAGAGGGTTCAGTGCCGCCCAGTACCATCCCGACCTTGCGCCAGCAGCGCCTCGGTGCCGAGCTGCGCAAGCTCAGGGAGCACTCCGGGCTCACGTCCACCGCCGCTGCGGGGCTGCTCGGTCTCAAGCAGGCACAGGTCAGCAACATCGAGTCGGGCCGTTACGCCGTGAGTGCCGACCGCGTACGCACCTTCGCCCGCACGTACAGCTGCGCGGACACGGAGCTGGTCGAAGCCCTCGCCGCGATGACCGGCGGGCGCAAGCGTGGCTGGTGGGACGAGTACCGGGATCATCTGCCCGTCGGACTGATCGACCTGGCGGAACTGGAGCACTACGCCCACGAGTTGAGGGTGGCCTTGGTCATCCACATCCCCGCCCTGCTACAGACCACGGACCACGCTCGCGCACTCTTCCGTACGGTCTTCCCGCCGCTCCACCAGTACGAGATCGAGCACCGCCTCACTCACCGCATGAAGCGACAGGCCATCCTTCACCGAGCCGAGCCCACCCCCTACACGGCGACCGTTCATGAGGCAGCCCTCAGGATGGGGTTCGGCGGCCGGGACGTAGCCCGGGCTCAGCTCGCGCACCTCTCGACCATGAGCGAACTCCCACACGTCACGCTCCGCGTGATCCCCTTCGGCGAGGCGAGCTTCCACGGCACCGGCCAGGGGATCGACTACGTCGCGGGAGCGGTGCCCCAACTCGACACGGTTCAGCTGGACTCCCACCACGGCTGCGAATTCCTGGACGGGGAGGCGCAGTTGGGCAAGTACCGCGCGGTGGTCGATCGTATGGCGGCCAGCGCTCTCAGTCCCGAAACCTCCCGAGACCTCATCCACCGCATCGCCCAGGAACTCTGAGGAACCCGCCATGCCCGAACTCACCTGGCAGAAGTCCACCTACAGCGGCGACGCCTCCAACTGCGTCGAAATAGCCCCCACCCCCACCACCGTCCACATCCGCGACTCCAAGACCCCCATCACCCCCCACCTCGCCGTCACCCCCACCACCTGGACGGACTTCGTCCAGTACGCGGCGAAAGCGGACAGCTGATCACCCCGAAAGGGCCTCTGCCCTTCCTGACCGCCAACCCGGCCAACCTGTGCGGTCACAGCAGTAGCTGAAGGCTCTGCGCGGGCGTGCACTCGGTGGGTACCCCCACGATCACCCTGTTCCCTTATCCAATGACCCAGCCGAGAGCTGTCGTCTTTTCGTGCTGGAGACCAGTAGTGCGTGCCCTCGGGTCGCTGCTTCAATCGGCTCCGCCATCAAGCCCCCGAACACGGAGGAGCTGGCGTAGATCTGCGCACATGGCCACGTCCTGCAGCGGGTGTTGTGGTGATCCCCGACAGCCCGGCGACGCCCGGCCCTGTGGCAGCCCGTGCCGCGGCAGCCGAGGCATTTCCTGTGGCGACTGGCGTGTGCACCGTTTCCACCCCCGGCCGACCCACAAAGGGAGAATTCGATGGCACAGACGTCTCTACGACGCTTCGCCGCAGGAAAAGCACTGGTCATAGGGGCCCTATTGGTCCTGGCGGCGCCAGGGGCCGCGTACGCCAACACCGTGAGCGTCACCGTGCGAACCCCCGGCGCCACCCTCGGACCCACAACCATCGACTCTTCGATCTCCACCAGTGCCCACTGCACCAACGGTCTCATCTCCGGCGGCGGGATCGACCAGGCCATCGGCACCGGTACGGGGGTGAACGGCAACCACGTGCTGGGCACCGAGCCCAGCTCGGACGGTGCCACCGAATACACCGGCTCGACCGGGGTTGTCGGTACCGACGTGACGTACTGGACAGCGAAGGGCGGCAGCGGAGGGCAGGTCAACTCCTCCTTCTCCACCACCCCTGACGCGGTGTGCCTCACCAGCAACCTGATCAGTCACACCCAGGTCGTCATGAACAAAGTCAACGCGCCCACCACCGCGACGACGACGGGTCTGGTGACGGCGACCTGCCCGGCCAACACGGCCCTGCTCGGTGGCGGCGCCCTGGTCGCACCTGGCAATACCGGAAACTTCAAGGCGATCGCCAGCTTCCCCACCTTCAACAACTCCGCGCACGACTTCGGCAAGAAGGCCGCAGCGAACGGAGAGACCAACCCCGACTCCTGGAGTGCCGTCGGGTGGGACAGCAGCGCCAACGCCGGCAACGAGACCTACGCCTACGCGGTCTGCAGCGGCAGCGGCATCAACGTCAGTGGTGTCACCGTGAACGTCCGCTACAGCGAGGCGAACGGCCCGAACACCGGGAGCACAGGCCAGAACACCACCGTCGGCTGCGGCGTCGGGGACGGAAACCTGGTGAGCGGGGGCGCCGCCATCAGCGGGGGCAACGTGACCACCACCGACTTCACCGGACCGGGCTCGGCCGGCGACCACCTCAACGGCAGCTTCCCGAGCGACTCCAGCGGCAACCCCGTCAGTGACGGGACCACGACGGCGGCGTCCTGGACGGCGTTCGCTCACACCGGCGGGATGACGTCGACGACCAACCACTCCGACGTCTGGGCGCTGTGCGCCAACGACGGCGTCTGAGCCACCGGCACCGTCGACCTGCGGGCGGGTACGCACCCTGGCAGCCCGCCCGCAGATCGCCCGGCCCGTCGCCACGTTCACCGCGTTGACACCAGAAAGGCAGAATCCGATGCAGAAGAGGCTTTCCCGGAAATCCGTCCTGGCGAAGATACTGATCCCGGGCGCCCTGCTCGCCGTGGCGGTGCCGGAGATCGCGTACGCCGACACCGCAAGCACCACCGTGACGACCCCCGGACCCACCATGGGCCCCGCAACGCCCTTCACCGGTGTCTCGTCCCACGCGGACTGCGGCCAAGGTCTCGTCTCCGGCGGCGGGATCGACCAGAACACCGGCAGCGACAGGGCAGGGAACGGCAACCACGTGATGGGTATCGCGCCCAGCCCCGACGGCGTCACCGAATACACCGGCACGACCGGGGTCGTCGGCACCGACGTAAAGCACTGGCTCGCATTCGGCGGAAGCGGGAGCAACTCCAGCCCCGAGTTCTCCACCACCCCCTTCGCGGTGTGCCTTTCCAGCAACCGGATCAGGCACACCCAGGTGGTCATGAACAAGATCGCCGGACCCTCCGAAGGACAGACGGCGAAAACCGTCGTGGCCACCTGCCCGGCCGGCACTCTCCTGCTCGGTGGCGGCGCCCGGACCACCCCCGCCGGCGTCGGCAGCCTCAAGCCCATCGCCGGCTTCCCCACCTTCGACGACGCCGCACACGACTTCGGCCAGAAGGCCGCTGCTGAGGGGGAAACCAACCCCGACTCCTGGACCGCCGTCGGAGGAATCGGCAGCGGACGCGACAGCGACAACACGACATACGCCTATGCGATCTGCAGTGGAGACGGCGTCAACGTCCGAGGCGTCACCACCACCGTCCACTTCCGCGAGCTGAGCGGCCCGACCACAGCGGGCACGAGCCAGACGGCAACCGTCGGCTGCACCGACCAGGCCGGGGAACGCGACAACGGGAGGGAGGACCACGTGTTGGTCAGCGGGGGCGCTGCCGCCAGCGGAGGCAACGTGACGACGACCGACTTCACCAAGGCAGGTTCGGGCGGAACCCACCTCATCGGAAGCTTCCCCAGCGACTCCGATGGCACGCCGGTCAGTGACCGGACCAGCACGGCCGCATCTTGGACGGCGGACATCCACGTCGGGGGATCCCCCTCACCGAACACCTACTCCGACGTCTGGGCGCTCTGCCTGAACCTCGATCGCGGGCACGACGAATGATCACGGCGGCCGTGTCGAGCACCACCTGACCGGCCCCACCGTGACGGCGAACTCGCGCCGGATGACGAGGAGTTCACCGACCGTCCGGCGATCGTGAAGCTGTGCGCCGCAATCCCTGGCGTGACCTCGTCCAGCGTCAAGCAAGGACGGCGACTCGCAGCCCCACCGGTCAGGAGTATGTCCAGCGCCATCTGCTCCCACTGGGGGCGCACGTGATGCTCGTGCCGGAGGCGTCCGTCGTCGTCGCTCCGTGGTCGCTGTTGCGGCAGAACTCGCCGGCGGAGTAGCAGTTCCCCGCGTTGGAGACGATGGGGCAGGTGCCTGATGCGCTCTGGCTGCCAGTATCGCCTGAGCTGCCGTCACCGGAACCGGAGCTGTTGTCGGTCGATGCCTGGGCGGTGACCGTCACCGTCGCCTCGACCGTCTTCGTCACGGTCGGTCCAGGCGCGGGCTTCGCGGTGGCTGTCGCCGTGGCGGTGACGGTGACGGTCGCGGTCGGCCGGGGCTGACTGGCCGCTGTCTTCACGCTGTTGCCGTCGCTGGGCCGGCCGCCGGCGCCCGCGCCGATTCCCAGGAGGAAGGCGAAGCCGATCACGGGCAGTACGTAGCGCTTCCGGGCCCACTTCGGAGCCGGGCGGACCGGCGGGGTGGGTGGCGGCGGCATGTATGGGCTGTATGGGCTGGTCATTCGTCCCCCCAGGAAGTTTTGGGAGCGACGAAGTTAGTCCCGTGGCGTGAGACATGTGACTGATGTGCGGAAGAGGTGATGAATCCGTGATGGTCGCGTGTGGCGGTCCGATCGTCTGTCACGGACTGACGTGATCGGCGACTTCGAGGAACTGCTCTTCGGCCAGGAGCTGGTCGCCTGCGTCGACTTCGATGGTGTATCCGGCGGCGTACCAGGTCACGGACCGCCGTTCTCGGGCAGCCCGGCGTGCCGCGGCACATCGCCGGGTACGGCCGCGTCGTAGGTGTGCGAGCGGTGCCGGAGTGCCCAGCCGGCCACGACCGCGATCAGGCAGACCAGTGCCACGGCCGCGCACAGGCGCCGTCGGCGTCTCTCGGTCACGGTCACGTTCCTCCGCGCGTGCGGTGGGCCGCCGATCCGGCTCGACGGCCCACCGGTCGCTCAGCCGGCGGTCACTGGGTGACCAGGGTCCAGTGCATGTCGTGCAAGGTCTGGGAGATCGGTACGAAGTACACGCCCTGGACACACCACGGCGTGCGCACGCCGCTGTCGAGGACGTACTCCGAGGACGGGCAGGTCACGGTGCGGTCGAGGGCCGTGATCATGCCGCGTGCCTCGTCCGAGGTGTAGTTGTTCGCGCCGGCGAAGACCGGACCGCCGCTGTCGCCGTTCGCCGCCGCGATGTGGTCCTTCGTGCGTGACGTGGAGTAGGCGAGGTCGGTGTCCGGCCGGTAGACGCCGTTCGCTCCCGTGACCCCGATGTCCGTCTCGGCGATCTGCACACCGCAGTGCACACCGGAGTTGGCGCCGTCGGTGCAGACGTAGTCGCCCACGTTGTTGTGGCCCCAGCCGCTGACCGGCTTGGAGTACCCGTCGGTCTCGCTCGCCGGGCCGTCGTACAGGCGCCCGGCCGACCGGCCGGAGGGCAACGTGATGCCCAGGGCGTCGTCCGAGGCGAGTCGCTGGGCGGCGTCGGTGGTGCCGATGACCTTGCCGCCCTGGTAGGTGTGCCACACACCGCCGCGACCGTCGCAGTGGTAGGCCGTGCTCAGCTCGTACTGCCCGCCGGACGTCCTGACGGCGAACGAGCTGGAGCAGATGCCCCCGCCCGGATTGCGTACGGCCGCGCCTCCCTGCCACGGGCTGCCGTCCTCCTGGCGCGAGGAGAGGTCCACGCTCAACGGCTGGTAGGCCACGGTGGTGCGGACCCCGGTCAGGCGGCCGGTGACCGCCGCGACCTCGCTCGACCGGTCCTGGCGGGCAGCCGACGCCAGCGGGTCCAGCCGGTCGCTCCTGCCCGCGCCCCGGTCCTCGTCGTAGCCGATCTGCAGTCCGCTTCCGTCGACCGCGGGGCCGACGCTCGTGATGCGAAGGGGCGCCGCGGCGCCGGGGAGGTGCAGATCGGCGGGGCGTCCGCCGTGCAGGAGCCTGTCGCGGGCCGCGTGCAGGTCGGCCTTGGAGTAGCGGGCCGGGAGGACGGAGGCGCGTACGCCCGCGGGCAGGTGGGCGAGGATGTGCCGCACCCGCTCGGGCGGGCTGCCCTTCCAGTGCAGGCGCAGGCTGTCGTGGAGGGGGTCGACCTCGATGTCGGCGAAACCGGGGATCCTGGCGCGGTCCGACTCGGACAGCCCCTCGGTGATCTGTCCGGCGATCTTGTCGAGCGTCTCCTGCCGCTTCTCGATCGCCGACGTCGTGAGCGCCGGTCGCGGCGACGCGACGGCGGAGGGGGCAGAGACGAAGGAGAGGGACAGGGCCAGCGCCGCGAGGGGGAGGGCTATGGCCGCCCGTCCGCGGCTTCTGCCGGATTGCTTCACGGGGACCTCGTTTCATCGGTGACGCACGGATGTGTTCGCCGTGAAAGAGAGCTGTGGGGGAACGGTGGTTGACTCGCCGCCCCGGTGAATTGCGGACAGGTCCGGAGGGAAGCCGGGGTGCGCGTCCCCGCGGGTGTGTTCGCGCATACGTGCGCGTCCAGCCGGTACGAGGGGTTCCGGCCCGGCGTCCGGGCGGGCACTGTGAAGAGGAGCCCTCACGGAGAGTCCCCACGGTTCCTGCCTAGGCGGTGACAGGCACATGGCACTGGGTACGGCCACGCCCCCGTACGAGTTGCGCTTCGACGCCGGACGCATCTGTCTCGATCTCCTCGCCACCTCGCATCCGGTCGAACGGCTGGACGGCGTCGGGGCGTTGCGTGCCTGGATCGGGGGTGTCGGACTGGTGCCGGGCGGTACGCCGCTGGCGCATGCCGAGGGGCACTGGGTGCAGGGGTTCAGGAAACTGCGGTCGTGCATCGGGCCGTTGGTGCGCGCTCCGCACCCCTTCGACACCGTCCCGTACGAACGCGCGCTGCGGCAGGTCAACGACCTCGCCCGGGCCGCGACCCCCGCGCCCCGCGCCGTACGCACGCACAGCGGGGACCTCGTACGGGAGTTGGCGGCCCCGCCCTCCTGCGCGGAGCTGCTCGCGCTCGTCGCCCGGGACGCCGTCGAGCTGCTCACCGATCCCGTCGCCCGGGCGGCCGTCCGGGAGTGCGAGGGCGACAACTGCTCGCTCGTGTACCTCGACACGTCCCGGGGGCGCCGCCGGCGCTGGTGCTCCAGCGAGGTCTGCGGGAACCGGGAGCGGGTGGCCCGGCACCGGCGGCGGGCCGCCCTCGCCCGTGCCTGAGCGGGGTGACGCCCCCTTTTCCCACGTGATTTGCGTAACACCGGGTTTCCCGGAGGTCCCGGCCGGGCAGCTCGGCCGTCCCGCGACCACCCCCGGCGATGTGTCGGAAATGTAAAGATCATGCGGTGGGAATGTGCGTGCATGTCCCGCTCGTCGCACCACCCCCAAGAAATCTGTGGCTTCCGTTTGAACACGTCACCCCTCGCTTCCGTACGGGTGGGCGAGCGACCGACTGGGGGAACCCCCGGACACCGGAGGTGGGCGTGCGCAAGGATGCGGCCGTGGCCAATGAACGTGGATCGAGGGCCCGACATCGCATGTCCTCATCACAGCCCTCGGAACCGGATGAGGAGCTGATGCGTGCGCTGTATCGAGAGCACGCCGGACCTCTGCTCGCGTATGTCCTGCGGCTGGTCGCCGGTGACCGGCAGCGCGCTGAGGACGTCGTACAGGAAACACTCATCCGTGCCTGGAAGAACGCCGGTCAGCTCAATCGGGCGACCGGTTCGGTACGCCCCTGGCTGGTGACGGTCGCACGCCGCATCGTCATCGACGGCCACCGCAGCCGGCAGGCCCGGCCGCAGGAGGTCGATCCGTCGCCGCTGGAGGTCATCCCCGCGGAGGACGAGATCGACAAGGCGCTGTGGCTGATGACGCTGTCGGACGCGCTCGACGACCTGACCCCGGCCCACCGGGAGGTCCTCGTCGAGACGTACTTCAAGGGGCGTACGGTCAATGAGGCGGCCGAGACGCTTGGCATACCCAGTGGCACGGTCCGCTCCCGGGTGTTCTACGCCCTGCGGTCGATGAAGCTGGCACTGGAGGAGCGGGGGGTGACGGCGTGATGAGCAACGGTTACGGGGGAGTTCAGGGATTTGGCCCTGGTGGTCCGGGTATGTCTGGGCCCATGAGTCCCGGTTCAGGATCTTCGGTGCCCAGCGAGCACGAGACGGTCGGCGCCTATGCCCTCGGGATTCTCGACGACGCCGAGGCAACCGCTTTCGAGGCCCATCTCGCGGGCTGCGAGTGGTGCGCCCAGCAGCTCGACGAGCTGGCCGGGATGGAGCCGATGCTCGCCGCGCTCGCGGATCTGCCGGGCTCCGGCAGCACGCCGTCGATCGGTGACTCGCTGTCCGCCAGGCCCACTCCGCGGCTGGTGGAGAGACTGGTCGACGAGGTCGCGGAGAAGCGTGCCCAGAAGCGGCGCCGCTCCTTCTACATGATCGCCGCGGCCGCCGCGCTGATCATCGCCGGGCCGCTGGCCGCCGTCGCCGCGAACAGCGGCGGCTCCGGCGGCGGGCAGGTGACGGCCTCGTCCGCGCAGACGACCTTCTCCGCCATGGCCGACAAGCAGTCGGCGACCGACGCGTCGTCCGGCGCCAGCGCGACCATCGGCACGGAGCAGAAGGACTGGGGCACCCAGGCGGTCCTGGAGCTGAAGAACGTCAAGGGCCCGCTCAAGTGCTCCCTGGTGGCCGTCGCGAAGAACGGCCAGCGCGTGACCATGTCGTCGTGGTCCGTCCCGGACTGGGGCTACGGCATCCCGGACGCGAAGACCGAGGAGTCCAAGAAGCCCCTGTACATCGGCGGCGCCACGGCCTTCAAGCCGAACGAGATCGACCACTTCGAGGTCGTGACCTTCGACGGCAAGAAGCTCGTGCAGGTGGGCGTATGACGCCCGCCGCGGCCGCTACGGCCGTGCCGTAGCTTTGACGGGCCCCCTTCGCGTACGGTTGACGGCTGCTTGGCACGTCAGAAGGGGGCCCGGTGGCCGCTCAGGTTCAGCAGTCCGCGGTCGGCTCGGTACACGGCGCACACGATTCCGTCCGTGACCGGGAGATCAGCGTCGAACAGGAACACCTGGACCGGGTGTACCGGCGTCTTGAGGAGAAGATCCACGAGGCCGAGTTCCTGATGAACGACGCGGCCCAGCGCGGCCAGGTCGGCACCCCGGGCGCGCTGGCCGAGCGCGACGCCCAGGTCTTCCGCGCCGGCATCCACCTGAACCGGCTCAACAACGAGTTCGAGGACTTCCTCTTCGGGCGGATCGACCTCCTGCTCGGCAAGGACGGGAAGAAGGGGCCCGACGGGGCCTACACGGCGGTGGAGCCGGCCGAGGGCGCCGTGCGCGAGGACGGCACCGCCGACATCGCCGAGACCCTGCACATCGGGCGTATCGGCGTCCTGGACGCGGACTACGCGCCGCTGGTCATCGACTGGCGGGCGCCCGCCGCCGCGCCGTTCTACCGCTCCACCCCGGTCGACCCCGGCCGGGTCGTGCGGCGCCGGGTCATCCGGTCCAAGGGGCGCCGTGTGCTCGGCGTCGAGGACGACCTCATGCGGCCCGAGCTGACCGCCCGCCTCGACGGCCGGCAGCTGGCGGTCATCGGCGACGGCGCCCTGATGGCCGCCCTCGGCCAGGCCCGCAGCCACACCATGCGGGACATCGTCTCCTCCATCCAGGCCGAGCAGGACCTCGTGATCCGGGCGCCCGCCGCCTCGGTCACCTACGTGGAGGGCGGGCCGGGGACGGGCAAGACCGCCGTCGCGCTGCACCGGGCCGCCTATCTCCTCTACCAGGACCGGCGGCGCTACTCCGGCGGCATCCTCATCGTCTCGCCGACCCCGCTGCTCGTCGCCTACACCGAGGGCGTGCTGCCCTCGCTCGGCGAGGAGGGGCAGGTCGCCATCCGCGCGATCGGCTCGCTGGTCGACGGCGCCGAGGCCACGTTGTACGACTCCCCGTCCGTGGCCCGCGCCAAGGGTTCGTACCGGATGCTGAAGGTGCTGCGGAAGGCCGCCCGGGGCGCCCTGGAGCTGGGCACCCCCGCGCCCGCGGAACAGCTCGCCCTCGACGCCCCCGACGAGGACGAGGACACCGGGCGGTGGACCGCGGCCGCGACCCCCACCCGGCTGCGCGTCGTCGCCTTCGGGCGGCGCCTGGAGCTGGAGGCGGCCGATCTGGACCGCGTCCGCCGGACCGCCCTCGGCGGCACCGCGCCCGTCAACCTGCTGCGCCCGCGCGCCCGCAAGCTGCTGCTGGACGCCCTGTGGGCGCAGTCCGGCGGGGCCGCCCGGCACTCCGACCCGGAGCTGGCCGCCGAGCTGCGCTCCTCCTTCGACGAGGACGTCACCTCCGAGGACTCCTTCACCGGCTTCCTCGACGCCTGGTGGCCCGAGCTGACCCCGAGGCAGGTCCTCGCGGCCATGGCCGACGAGAAGCGGCTCGGCCGGTGGGCGCGCCGGATCCTCAACCCCGGGGAGGTCCGCAAGGTCGCCCGCTCCCTGAAGCGCGACGGCCACTCCGTGCACGACATCGCCCTGCTGGACGAGCTCCAGGCGATCCTCGGTGTCCCGGCCCGCCCCCGCAAGAAGCGCGAGCTGGACCCGCTGGACCAGCTCACCGGGCTGGAGGAGCTGATGCCGGTGCGCGAGGAGAGCCAGCGGGAGCGGGCCGAGCGCCTCGCCCAGGAGCGCACCGAGTACGCGCACGTCATCGTGGACGAGGCGCAGGACCTGACGCCGATGCAGTGGCGGATGGTCGGCCGCCGCGGCCGGCACGCCACCTGGACGGTCGTCGGGGACCCGGCCCAGTCCTCCTGGTCCGACCCGGACGAGGCGGCCGAGGCCCGCGACGAGGCCCTCGGCACCCGGCCCCGGCGCCGCTTCCAGCTCACCGTGAACTACCGCAACCCGGCCGAGATCGCCGAGCTGGCCGCCAGGGTCCTCGCCCTCGCGATGCCCGGCTCGAAGGCGCCGTCCGCCGTGCGGTCCACCGGTGTCGAACCGCGTTTTGTGACAACGAACAACGGACACAGCACTGTCGTACCGGACTCCCTGGAGCGGACCGTGCGCGCGGAGGCCGAGCGGCTGCTGGACCTGGTCGACGGCACGGTCGGCGTCGTCGTCGCCATGAACCGGCGCCAGGAGGCCCGGCGCTGGCTGGCCGGGCTCGGCGACCGGGTGGTGGCGCTCGGCAGCCTGGAGGCCAAGGGGCTGGAGTACGACGCGACGGTGGTCGTCTCGCCGGCGGAGATCGCCGACGAGTCCCCGGCCGGGCTGCGCGTGCTGTACGTGGCGCTGACCAGGGCGACCCAGCAGCTGACGGTGGTCTCGGGGGACCGGGACGAGCCCGACGCGGCCGGCGTGCCGGATCTGCTGAGGGACTGACTTTCCTGTGAACTCCCCGCAGGAGGAATGGCCCTGGGCATCCGTTTGTTAGCCTGGGTACGGCACCGGCCCGATCCAAGCCCCCGGGCCCAACCTTTGTCGCTACGAGCGACCACTTGCCGCGAGGCGAGCATGGCGGGTCGGTGTCGTACACGTGAGAGAGACCCACGTCAGTTGTGACGTGGGTCTCTTTCTTTGCCCGATCAACTCTCGTATGGTGGAAGTGGTTTTCCGAAACCAGGCACCGCTCATGAACAAAACGTCCGCAATCCGAGGCGACTATCACGTACTCACGGGTAGGTGCGACGATCGGACGGCACAACTCGCGACACGGTGAAAGCAGAGGAAGTCGGCCATGGCAACGGCGCCCAGCGTCTCCTACTCGATGACCATCCGGCTGGAGGTGCCCGCGAGCGGAACCGCCGTCTCGCAGCTCACCACCGCTGTGGAGTCCTCCGGAGGCTCGGTGACCGGCCTCGACGTCACCGCGTCCGGCCACGAGAAGCTCCGTATCGACGTCACCATCGCGGCCACCTCCACGGCCCACGCGGAGGAGATCGTCGAGAAGCTCAAGGGCATCGAGGGCGTCACCCTCGGCAAGGTCTCCGACCGTACGTTCCTGATGCACCTCGGCGGCAAGATCGAGATGCAGTCCAAGCACCCCATCCGCAACCGTGACGACCTGTCCATGGTCTATACGCCGGGTGTGGCCCGCGTCTGCATGGCGATCGCCCAGAACCCCGAGGACGCCCGCCGCCTCACCATCAAGCGCAACTCCGTTGCGGTCGTGACGGACGGCTCCGCCGTGCTCGGCCTCGGCAACATCGGCCCGAAGGCCGCGCTGCCCGTCATGGAGGGCAAGGCGGCCCTCTTCAAGCGCTTCGCCGGCATCGACGCCTGGCCGATCTGCCTGGACACCCAGGACACCGACGCGATCGTGGAGATCGTCAAGGCGATCGCCCCCGGCTTCGCCGGCATCAACCTGGAGGACATCTCCGCGCCGCGCTGCTTCGAGATCGAGGCCCGCCTGCGCGAGGCCCTCGACATCCCCGTCTTCCACGACGACCAGCACGGCACCGCGATCGTCGTCCTCGCCGCCCTGACCAACGCCCTGCGCGTCGCGGACAAGGCCATCGAGAACATCCGGGTCGTCATGTCCGGCGCCGGCGCGGCCGGTACGGCCATCCTCAAGCTGCTGCTCGCCGCGGGCGTCAAGAACGCCGTCGTCGCCGACATCCACGGCGTCGTGCACGCCGGCCGCGCGGACCTGGTGGACGCCCCGGCCGGCTCGGCGCTGCGCTGGATCGCCGACAACACCAACCCCGAGGGCCTGACCGGCACCCTGAAGGAGGCCGTGCGCGGCGCCGACGTCTTCATCGGCGTCTCCGCCCCGAACGTCCTCGACGGCGACGACGTGGCCGCCATGGCCGACGGCGCCATCGTGTTCGCGCTCGCGAACCCGGACCCCGAGGTCGACCCGGCGGTCGCCCGCCAGACGGCCGCCGTCGTGGCCACCGGCCGCTCCGACTTCCCGAACCAGATCAACAACGTGCTGGTCTTCCCGGGTGTCTTCCGCGGCCTGCTGGACGCCCAGTCCCGCACCGTCAACACCGAGATGATGCTCGCCGCCGCGAAGGCTCTCGCCGACGTGGTGACCGAGGACGAGCTGAACCCGAACTACATCATCCCGAGCGTCTTCAACGACAAGGTCGCGGGCGCGGTCGCGGGCGCGGTGCGCGACGCGGCGAAGGCCGCGGGCGCGACGGTCTGACCGACGCTCCAGGGGCCGCCCGGGTGACAGCCGAAAGGCGCCCGGGCGACGCCCCGGTGACGGCGTGTCGTACTGTGCAGGGGCTGTGAGGATCACCACGGCGGCCCCTGCATCGGCGCGTCGTGGAACCGGCCGGTGCCGGGCGCGCTCTAGGGTGACGCCGAGCGGGCGCTTTTCGTGTGACTCCCCAGGGTGTTCTCACGACTCCTACGGGTGCCGGATTGGCTTTCCCGCCGCAGGTAGGGGCAGGATGCCACTCTGGGCGCGAGCGCATCGGCATCGCAGTGCCTCGGGCGGCACCGCCGCATGGCACACCCCAACGGCAAGAAAAACACGGGAGTAACAACATGAACCGCAGTGAGCTGGTGGCCGCGCTGGCCGATCGCGCCGAGGTGACCCGCAAGGACGCCGACGCCGTGCTGGCCGCGTTCGCCGAGACCGTCGGCGAGATCGTCGCCAAGGGCGACGAGAAGGTCACCATCCCCGGCTTCCTGACCTTCGAGCGCACCCACCGTGCCGCTCGCACCGCGCGCAACCCGCAGACCGGCGAGCCGATCAACATCCCCGCCGGCTACAGCGTGAAGGTCACCGCGGGCAGCAAGCTCAAGGAAGCGGCCAAGGGCAAGTAAGCGCTCCGCTTCGAGCGCCGTCCACCGGAGCGCCGTTCGACGTGAGCGCCGTGGGCAGTGTCGTCGTCTGTGGCTGGTCGCGCCCACGCGGCGGAGCCGCAGATTGACACAGCCCCGCGCCCCTTCGGGGCGCGTCCACAGCGGGCGTGGACAACGACAATGGGGCGGCCCCTTTCGCCAAGGGGCCGCCCCATTGTCATGTCGTGACAGTGCTCAGCCGAGCGCCTTGCCCGGCAGCTCGACCTTCGCGCCCAGCTCGACGAGCTTCTCCATGAAGTTCTCGTAGCCGCGGTTGATGAGGTCGATGCCGTGGACGCGGGACGTGCCCTCGGCGGCCAGGGCGGCGATGAGGTACGAGAAGCCGCCGCGCAGGTCGGGGATGACCAGGTCGGCGCCCTGCAGCTTGGTCGGGCCGGAGACGACCGCGGAGTGCAGGAAGTTGCGCTGGCCGAAGCGGCAGTCGGAGCCGCCGAGGCACTCGCGGTAGAGCTGGATGTGGGCGCCCATCTGGTTCAGGGCCGAGGTGAAACCGAGGCGGGACTCGTAGACCGTCTCGTGGATGATGGACAGGCCCGTGGCCTGGGTGAGCGCCACCACCAGCGGCTGCTGCCAGTCGGTCTGGAAGCCGGGGTGCACGTCCGTCTCCAGCGCGATGGACTTCAGCTGGCCGCCCGGGTGCCAGAAACGGATGCCCTCGTCGTCGATCTCGAAGGCGCCGCCCACCTTCCGGTAGGTGTTCAGGAACGTCATCATCGAGCGCTGCTGGGCGCCGCGGACGTAGATGTTGCCGTTGGTCGCGAGCGCGGCCGAGGCCCAGGAGGCGGCCTCCAGGCGGTCCGAGAGGGCGCGGTGGGTGTATCCGCCCAGCTTGTCCACACCGGTGATGCGGATCGTGCGGTCGGTGTCCATCGCGATGATCGCGCCCATCTTCTGCAGCACGCAGATGAGGTCCTCGATCTCCGGCTCGACGGCCGCGTTGGACAACTCGGTGACACCCTCGGCCAGTACGGCCGTCAGCAGCACCTGCTCGGTCGCGCCCACGGAGGGGTAGGGCAGGCGGATCTTCGTGCCGCGCAGCCGCTGCGGCGCCTCCAGGTACTGCCCGTCCGCCCGCTTCTCGATGGTCGCGCCGAACTGCCGCAGCACGTCGAAGTGGAAGTCGATGGGCCGGCCGCCGATGTCGCAGCCGCCGAGGCCCGGGATGAAGGCGTGGCCGAGACGGTGCAGCAGCGGGCCGCAGAAGAGGATCGGGATACGGCTGGAGCCGGCGTGGGCGTCGATGTCGGCCACGTTGGCGCTCTCGACGTGCGTCGGGTCGAGGACCAGCTCCCCGGGCTCGTCGCCCGGACGGACCGTCACCCCGTGCAGCTGGAGCAGGCCGCGCACGACGCGCACGTCACGGATGTCCGGAACATTGCGCAGTCGGCTCGGACCGCTGCCCAGCAGGGCGGCGACCATGGCCTTCGGTACGAGGTTCTTCGCACCGCGGACACGGATCTCGCCCTCCAGCGGGGTGCCGCCGTGGACAAGCAGTACGTCGTCAGAGCCGTTGACGGTCATGAATCTCGCGTTCCGATGAGATGGGCAGGGGGCGGCCGATCACTGTTGCGCGCGGGCCGGGAGAGACAGCGTAGTCGCCGATCACCCCCCGTTCGTAAGCCCAAGGACCGCCAAGACTCGTCATAGCTGTGTCACAACACGAACCGTTCCCTTTCGGGCACATGGGGTCACCGCGGCACACGTGCGCCGGGCCCGCTTCCCTGCGCCCGCCCGTCTCCCACCACCGCCCTCAAACGAGGCCTTTGCAGGCCGCACCATCGGATTCATGCTGCGCCCCCCTGAATGCCCCTCATCGGCTCCCCACACCGGTCGAAGATGCGGGATCATGTCTGGCATGACCGAGGTGTCCTCGCTCACAGGGCGGCTGCTCGTGGCAACACCCGCCCTGGCGGACCCGAACTTCGACCGCGCGGTGGTGCTCCTCCTCGACCACGACGAGGAGGGCTCCCTCGGTGTCGTCCTCAACCGCCCCACCCCCGTGGACGTGGGCGACATCCTGGAGGGCTGGGCGGACCTCGCCGGCGAGCCCGGAGTGGTCTTCCAGGGCGGGCCCGTCTCGCTGGACTCGGCACTCGGCGTCGCGGTCATCCCGGGCGGCGCGGCCGGCGACCGCACCCCGCTCGGCTGGCGCCGGGTGCACGGCGCGATCGGCCTGGTCGACCTGGAGGCCCCGCCGGAGCTGCTCGCCTCGGCCCTCGGTTCGCTGAGAATCTTCGCCGGGTACGCGGGCTGGGGCCCGGGCCAGCTGGAGGACGAGCTGGTCGAGGGCGCCTGGTACGTGGTCGAGTCCGAGCCCGGGGACGTCTCCTCGCCGGCCCCGGAGCGGCTGTGGCGCGAGGTACTGCGCCGCCAGCGCAACGAACTGGCGATGGTGGCCACGTATCCGGACGACCCTTCGCTCAACTGATGGGTGTGAGCTTCAGTACCCTGGGCGGTATGAGCACTCTTGAGCCCGAGCCCGGGGCTGGTACGGGGACCCTCGTAGAGCCGACACCACAGGTGTCCCACGGCGACGGCGACCACGAGCGCTTCGCCCACTACGTCCAGAAGGACAAGATCATGGCGAGCGCCCTCGACGGCACCCCCGTCGTGGCGCTGTGCGGCAAGGTGTGGGTGCCCGGCCGCGACCCGAAGAAGTACCCCGTGTGTCCCATGTGCAAGGAGATCTACGAGTCCATGGGCAGCGGCGGCGACGACAAGGGCAAGGGCGGCGACAAGAAGTAGTCCCCACCGCCTGAGGTTTCCAGAGCCCTCGGGGCGCGTTCTCGGCGCGCCCCGAGGGCTTTCGCGTGTCACGAAGTGGTGGAGACCTCTTGTCGGCATGTCCCCGTTGTCCTTAGCCTTCAAGCTTGTTGTGCAGAGTGAAACGTTCATTGCGTATGCTGCAACGAAGCTCGGAGGATCACTCCATGGAGTTCGGCTCCGCCGGTGATGGCGATACAGCCCGCGCCCCTTGACTCACGCTCCCGATCTCTTCCTCCCGGCGGGTGTTCGGGCAGCGAGAATTCGACCGCTATTTCGGCAACAGATTCCGCTTCCATCTCGGCATGGAACGGCTTCCTGTTCGCCAAGTCCTTCACCATCGGCGCCCCCTCGCAGCGACCCTGCCGACGGCCCTGCCGGTGTTCTCCTTCGTACTCGTACAGCGACGTCCGGTCTCCGGACCGGGCGGAGCGGTAAAGGACTGAGATGGTTGATGTGATTCCCGCACCCGCGAGCATCGCCCGGAACGCCTCCGGTCACGCGCGCGTGGACGCCGGCACGGCACTGCAGACCCTGCCCGGCGCGGAGGGCACCGCGCGCTGGCTGCGGGCCGCCGTGGGCGCGGCGACCGGACTGCCGCTGCCGGAGGACTCCGTGCGCCCGAACCGGATCGTGCTGGGCATCGATCCCGGCCTGCCGCCCGAGGGCTACCGCCTCGTCACCGACACGCAGCCCTTCCGTATCGAGGGCGGCAGCCCCGCCGGAGTCTTCTGGGGTGCCCAGACCCTGCGTCAGCTGCTCGGCGCCGACGCCTTCCGGCGGGCGCCGCTGCGGCGTGACCGGGTCTGGGACGTGCCCGCCGTCACCGTCGAGGACAGCCCGCGATTCCGCTGGCGCGGTCTTCTCCTCGACGTCGCACGGCACTTCATGCCCAAGGAAGGCGTGCTGCGCTATCTCGACCTGATGGCCGCGCACAAACTCAACGTCTTCCACTTCCATCTGACCGACGACCAGGGCTGGCGCATCGAGATCAAGCGCTACCCGAAGCTGACCGAGACCGGCTCCTGGCGGACGCGGTCGAAATTCGGTCACCGGGCCTCCCCGTTGTGGGAGGAGAAGCCGCACGGCGGTTACTACACCCAGGACGACATCCGGGAGATCGTCGCCTACGCCGCCGAACGGCATATCGCCGTCGTCCCGGAAATCGACGTACCGGGCCACTCGCAGGCCGCCATCGCCGCGTACCCGGAACTCGGCAACGCCGACGTCATCGACACCACCGCCCTCACCGTCCTCGACAACTGGGGGATCTCGTCCAACGTACTCGCCCCCACTGACAACACGCTGCGCTTCTACGAGGGGGTGCTGGAGGAGGTCCTGGAGCTGTTCCCGGCCGACGCTGCGCACTTCTCGCCGTTCGTGCACATCGGCGGCGACGAATGCCGCAAGGAGCAGTGGACCGAGTCGGTCACCGCGAAGAACCGGATCGCGGATCTCGGACTCACCGACGAGGACGCGTTGCAGTCGTGGTTCATCGGGCACTTCGACGCCTGGCTCTCCGCGCGCGGGCGGCGGCTGATCGGCTGGGACGAGATCCTGGAGGGCGGGCTCGCCGAGGGCGCCGCGGTGTCCTCCTGGCGCGGCTACGGCGGCGGGATCGCGGCCGCGCGGGCCGGCCACGACGTCGTCATGTGCCCCGAGCAGTACGTGTATCTGGACCATCGTCAGGCTCCGGGCGAGGACGAGCCGGTGCCGATCGGCTTCGTACGCACCCTGGAGGACGTCTACCGGTTCGAACCGGTTCCGGACGGGCTGAGCGAGGCCGAGGCACGGCATGTGCTGGGCACCCAGGCCAACGTCTGGACCGAGGTGCTGGAGGACACCGCGCGCGTGGACTACCAGACCTTCCCGCGGCTCGCGGCCTTCGCCGAGGTGGCCTGGAGCAGCCTGCCCGCCCCCGGGGAACGTGACTTCGCCGGCTTCGAACGCCGAATGGCCGCCCACTACGCGCGACTTGACGCCCTCGGGGTCGCTTACCGGCCACCCGCCGGGCCCCGGCCGTGGCAGAAGCGCCCCGGCGTCCTCGGCCGCCCGATCGAGGGGGCGCCGCCGAACAGGTGACCGTACCGAACACGCGGTGAAAAGCGCGCCAAGAGTCACCGAAGAGTGTCAATCGGTGCGCATTGGGGAAGCCGCGCCAAATCACCCCATCTCCGTGTTGAGATGGGCGAATGCCTCCTAGTGCCTGCTAGCGGACCCCCGCGTTCGGCCCTTGCGAAGATGTGCCAGAGTTGCCACGTCCGCCCTGTGAGCACGTACCGTACGGCCACACAGGTGGGACCAGGTGGGGCAGCGGGAAGGGGCAGCCGGTTTGACCACGCACGCACCGCAGGCGGCGCAGGCCGTCACGCTGCCCACGACGCTGGACGAGGCGGTGGCGGCCCTCGGCGCCACGCCCACCGCCGTGCCCGTCGCGGGCGGCACCGACCTGATGGCCGCCGTCAACTCCGGCCAGCTCAGGCCCGCCGCCCTGGTGGGCCTCGGGCGGATCAGCGAGATCCGCGGCTGGCAGTACCAGGACGGCCACGCGCTGCTCGGCGCGGGCCTCACGCACGCGCGTATGGGCCGCCCCGACTTCGCGGCCCTGATCCCGGCGCTCGCCGCCGCCGCGCGCGCCGCGGGCCCGCCGCACATCCGCAACGCCGGCACCCTGGGCGGCAACATCGCCTCGGCCGCCCCCACCGGGGACGCGCTGCCGGTGCTGGCCGCCCTGGAGGCGACGCTGATCATCGCGGGCCAGGGCGGAGCCCGCCGGGAGATCCCGGTGTCGCACCTGCTGGCCGGCATGGAGATGCTGCGCGGCGGCGAACTCATCGGCTACGTGCGCGTACCGCTGCTGCACGCCCCGCAGGTCTTCCTGAAGGCGACCGGGCGCACCGGACCGGGCCGCTCGCTGGCCTCCGTGGCCCTCGTCCTCGACCCCGCCCGGCGCGGAGTGCGGTGCGCCGTCGGCGCCATAGCGCCGATGCCGCTGCGGCCGCTGGAGGCCGAGCAGTGGGTCGCGCAGCTCATCGACTGGGACAACGACCGCGCGCTCGTGCCCGAGGCCCTCAGCGCCTTCGGCGAGTACGTCGCCGCGGCCTGCATCCCGGACCCGGCACCGGAGTCCGACGGCTCGGTGCCCGAGCTTCCGCCCGCCGTACTGCACCTGCGGCGCACCGTCGCCGCACTGGCCCGACGAGCACTGGGGAGGGCGCTGTCGTGACCGCCGACGACCGGCACGGAGAGGGCACGCCCCAGGGCGGGGGCCGCTGGGACCCGCTGCCCCAGGGCGACTACGACGACGGCGCCACCGCCTTCGTCAAGCTCCCCGAGGGCGGCATCGACGCCCTGCTGTCCGGCGACAGCCCGCTGGCCGCGCCGGGGCACGGCTACGTGCCGCCGCAGATCGCGGTCGCCCCCGGCACCGGCGACGCCGCGGCGCCCGGCGCCTGGACCGCGCCCGCGGGCGGCACCGAGTGGCCCGACCCGAACGCCGTGCCCCGGACGCCGGGCGGGGACGACCGGTTCACCTACGAGCCCGCCGCCACCCAGCAGTGGACCTTCGAAGACCCCGCCGCCCCCGCCGCCCCGGCCGTCCCCGGACACGACGTCACCGGGCAGTGGTCGATCCCCGTCGCCGAAGGCGATCTTCCGGACGAATCGGGCGAGTTCACCACGTCGTCCCTGGTCGAGCAGTGGGGCGGCGGCACCCCGCCGGCCACCCTGCCCGGCGGCGCGCCCGCGCCCTGGGCGACCCAGGACACCGGCGGCCCCTGGGACCAGCACACCGAAGGCGGGCAGCCCCCGGCCGCCCGCCCGCTGCCGGACCACACCGGCGCGCACCCGGCGGGCGGTTCCCCGGCGCAGGCGTACGCCGGGGAGCGGTACGGGCACGAGCAGGCCGGTCACGCGCCTACGGAGCACGCGGAACACCGGGACGCGGGGCACACCGAGCCCGAGCGGGCCGAGCGGGCGGACGCCGGTTACGCGGACGCCGGTTACCCGGAGGCCGGTCACACCGGCGAGTTCACCGGCTTCACCGAGGCCGCCCCTGCCGCGGAGCCCGCCGAAGCGGCCCTGCCCGCCGAACTCCCGGCTCCCGCCGGGCCCGTGGCGCCGCGGGCCGCCTCGGCGGCGGCGCCGGACCCGAACGGCCGGGACGGCCACGCCGGCCACGGCGCTCCCGCCCCCGCGGAAGCCTCTGGGCGCCCCGCTGACGGCCCCGCGGGCCACGAAGAGCCCGAGAGGCCGACCGAGGCGCGGCGGACCGCGACAGCGCCCGCCGAGCCCGCCACGGAAGCCGCCGACGCCGTGGATGCCATGGACGCCGCGCGGGCGACCGCCGCCCACGAGGACGACCAGGCCGCCGACGCGCCCGGGACCGCCGTTCCGGCGACGGACGACACGCCCGACACGGGCACCGAGGGCACCGAGGAACCCGCCGGCGAGGACCACGCGCCCGCGCGCGAGGCGGCCCTCGCCGAGGAGCACGCCGCGCCGCTCCCGCCCGCCGACGACCACCCCCTCGCCTCCTACGTGCTGCGCGTCAACGGCACCGACCGTCCCGTCACCGACGCCTGGATCGGCGAGTCGCTGCTGTACGTGCTGCGCGAGCGGCTCGGCCTCGCGGGCGCCAAGGACGGCTGCTCGCAGGGCGAGTGCGGGGCCTGCAACGTCCAGGTCGACGGCCGGCTGGTCGCCTCCTGCCTGGTCCCGGCGGTCACCGCGGCCGGCAGCGAGGTGCGCACCGTCGAGGGCCTCGCCGCCGACGGACGGCCCTCCGACGTGCAGCGCGCGCTCGCCCGGTGCGGCGCCGTGCAGTGCGGTTTCTGCGTGCCCGGCATGGCGATGACCGTGCACGACCTGCTGGAGGGCAACCCCGCGCCGACCGAGCTGGAGACCCGGCAGGCGCTGTGCGGCAACCTGTGCCGCTGCTCCGGCTACCGGGGCGTCCTGCGGGCCGTCCAGGACGTCGTCGCCGAGCGCGAGGCGGCACACGCCCCGGCCGGCGACGGAACGGACGCGGACGAGGCGCGCATCCCGCACCAGGCGGGCCCCGGCGCGGGCGGGGTCCACCCGTCGGCGTTCGAGGCACCCGGCGCGTTCGACCCACCGCGGACCGGCCACGGCGCAGCGGACGGCCAGCACGGCCACGACGGCTACGGCGACACGGCGGACGCGTACGGCACGCCTCCGTACGGCACACCGGGACCGCAGGGTTCGTACGACCCGCACGGCACGCACGACCGGCACTACGGCCAGGACGGAGGCCAGGTGTGAGCAACGAAGCGGCCACGGCGCCCACCGCCGCGGAACCCGACGCCGAGGACGAGCCGTCGCACGGCCTCGGCGCGTCCCTGACGCACGCCGACGCCCGCGCCAAGACCGAGGGCACCTTCCCGTACGCCGCCGACCTGTGGGCCGAGGGGCTGTTGTGGGCGGCCGTCCTGCGCTCGCCGCACGCGCACGCGCGCATCGTGAACATCGACACCACGCACGCGCGTGAGATGCCCGGCGTACGCGCCGTCATCACGCACGAGGACGTGCCCGGCACCCCGCGCCACGGCCGGGGCACCCCCGACCGCCCGGTGTTCGCCTCCGAGGTCGTACGCCACCACGGGGAGCCCATCGCCGCCGTCGCCGCCGACCACCCCGACACCGCGCGGATGGCCGCCGCCGCCGTCATCGTCGAGTACGAAGTACTCGATCCGGTCACCGACCCGGAGCAGGCCTTCGAGGCCGAACCGCTGCACCCCGACGGCAACTTGATCCGGCACATCCCGCTGCACCACGGCGACCCGGAGGCCGCCGGCGAGATCGTGGTCGAGGGCCTGTACCGCATAGGGCGCCAGGACCCGGCCCCCATCGGCGCCGAGGCCGGCCTCGCCGTGCCCCGTCCCGACGGCGGCGTGGAGCTGTACCTGGGCTCCACCGACCCGCACGCCGACCGCAACACCGCCGCGGCCTGCTACGGCCTGTCCCCCGATCGGGTGAAGATCGTCGTCACCGGGGTGCCGGGCGCCACCGCCGACCGCGAGGACCAGGGCTTCCAGCTCCCGCTCGGCCTGCTCGCGCTCAGGACCGGCTGCCCGGTGAAACTCACGGCCACGCGCGAGGAGTCCTTCCTCGGCCACACCCACCGCCACCCCACCCTGCTGCGCTACCGCCACCACGCCGACGCCGAGGGCAGGCTGGTGAAGGTCGAGGCGCAGATCCTGCTGGACGCGGGCGCGTACGCCGACACCTCCGCCGACTCCCTCGCCGCCGCCGTGTCCTTCGCGTGCGGCCCGTACGTCGTCCCGAACGCCTTCATCGAGGGCTGGGCCGTACGCACCAACAACCCGCCCTCCGGCCATGTGCGCGGTGAGGGCGCGATGCAGGTGTGCGCCGCCTACGAGGCCCAGATGGACAAGCTGGCGAAGAAGCTGGGCGTGGACCCGGCCGAGCTGCGCCTGCGCAACGTCCTCGCGACGGGGGACGTCCTGCCGATCGGCCAGACGGTGACCTGTCCGGCGCCGGTCGCCGAACTCCTCCAGGCGGTACGGGACTTCCCGCTCCCGGCGCTGCCCAAGGACGAGCCCGAGGAGGACTGGCTGCTGCCCGGCGGCCCCGAGGGCGCGGGCGAGCCGGACGCGGTGCGCCGGGGCGTCGGCTACGGCCTGGGCATGGTGCACATGCTCGGCGCGGAGGGCGCCGACGAGGTGTCCACGGCGACGGTGAAGGTCCACGACGGCGTGGCGACGGTGCTGTGCGCGGCGGTGGAGACCGGCCAGGGCTTCACGACCCTCGCCCGCCAGATCGTCCAGGAGACCCTCGGTGTCCAGGAAGTCCATGTGGCCCCGGTCGACACCGACCAGCCGCCGGCCGGCGCGGGCTGCCGGGGCCGGCACACGTGGGTCTCGGGCGGCGCGGTGGAGCGGGCGGCGAAGATGGTCCGCACGCAACTCCTCCAGCCGCTCGCCCACAAGTTCGGCATGTCCACCGAGCTGCTCCAGATCACCGACGGCAAGATCACGTCGTACGACGGCGTCCTGTCGACCACCGTCACGGAGGCGATGGAGGGCAAGGAGCTGTGGGCCACGGCGCAGTGCCGCCCGCATCCCACCGAGCCGCTGAACGCCGCCGGCCAGGGCGACGCCTTCGTCGGACTGGCCTTCTGCGCGATCCGCGCGGTGGTGGACGTCGACATCGAGCTGGGCTCGGTGCGGGTGGTGGAGCTGGCGCTCGCCCAGGACGTCGGCCGGATCCTGAACCCGGCGCAACTGGCGGCCCGGATCGAGGCGGGCGTCACCCAGGGCGTGGGCATCGCGCTCACGGAGAACCTCCGCACGCCGCGTGGCCTGGTCCGGCACCCGGACCTGACCGGATACGCCCTGCCGACCGCCCTGGACGTGCCGGACATCCAGATCGTGAAGCTGGTCGAGGAGCGGGACGTGGTCGCGCCCTTCGGCGCCAAGTCGGTCAGCGCGGTCCCGGTCGTGACGGCGCCGGCGGCGATCGCGTCCGCCGTCCGCGCGGCCACCGGCCGCCCCGTCAACCGCCTCCCGATCCGCCCGCAGGCGGCGGTGGCGACGGACCGCTGAGCGGCGGTACCGGATGACCGGCGGCCCCGGGTGATCGACGGGGTGGCCGTCGCCACGGGCGTGATGGCGGCCGACAGGCCGACGGTGGCACAGCTGCTCGCCGGGGGTGCCTCCACGCCCTTCAGGCAGTGGGGGAGCCTGCCACGCGCGGCGCACGTCCGAGGCGACGTGCCGCTCGACTCAGCCTGCTGAGGCGCCTGTCGGCGGCCACGGCGGACGCGTACGCCGGGGCCGGCTTCACGGCGGTGGTGCAGGACGTCCTGCCGGGCGAGGACCTGACGGCGTGCACCGGCCTGATCTGCACCCGCCACCTGGACGCGGAACTGCGCCGGCGCACCCCGCGCATCGGCCTGTGGCTGGACACGTCCCGGTGGACGCCGGAGCAGGCGGTCGCGGCGATCCTCGCCGGCGCGCAACGTGCGCGGGTCGCCTGACGTCCCCTCTGGCGAGGGGCGTTGTCAGTGGGGCGGCGTAGTCTGCGGAGCAGTGGGGCCGCAGCGCTCCGGGACGTACGCCGGGCAGTCACGGACGTGCGTCGGGTCACTGACGGGGACGGACGATCGCGGGGGAGCGATGAGCACGACCGACACCGGGTTCACGGCGATCACGCTGACGGAGGCGGAGCTGGACCGCTACGTCACACACGCGCCGACGCGCGGCCTGCTCGGCGGCGCCGGACTGCCCGTGGACACCGACCTGCTGACCTTCTCCCCGCTGCGCACCCACGGCCTGCGCACGCTCGCCGACGCCGCCGACGCCCCCTTCCGGCTGGCGGAGGAGCTGCGCGGCCGGCTGGTCATCGGCGAACTGCTGAACCCGGCCGGCATGGAGCGCGAGTCGATCCTGCTCGACGGCGACACGGGCGAGATCACCACGGCCTACCTCTTCGACCCCTCCGAGCCCCGCCCCTTCGCGCCCTCCCTCGCCACGCTGCTGCGCTTCGCCGCGGTCACCGAGGAACTGGCGGGCCTGCGCGGCCGTTTCGCCTCTCTTGCGGGCCGGTACGGCCCCGAGACGGCCGCCGAGGCGACGCGCCGCCTGCTGTCCCTCTTCGAGGAGGGCGCGAACGGCGCGATCCCGCCGTACTGGAAGGCGGCGGCCCTGATCCGCCCGCTCGCCCTCGTCGCAGGCGCCGGCGCGGCCCGCGGCCTCACCCTGGACGTCCCCGCGCGCGTCCTGGACCAGGAGTTCGGACCGGGCCGGGTGACCCGCTACGAGGAGGTCGACTTCCCCCCGACGCTCACGCACGAGCCGACCCGCCGCTTCCTGTGCGAGACCGGCCTGCCGGAACGGGCGGTGCTCTTCTCCTCGGACACGGACGTCCCGCTGCCGACCCTGCGCGAGTACTACACGCAGGAGCGCCCGGGCGACTTCCCCCTGGGTGAACTCCCGGCCCACGCCGACCACTTGATCCGCCTCGGCCATCTGCTGGAGGACACCGGCCTGCTGGTCGACGGCAGAACGGGCGCGGTCCTGACCTTCAGCGAGCCGGACGCCACACTCCAGCCCCTGAACACGGACGTCTCGACCCTCGCCTTCACGCTCTGGCTGCTGCACCACGAGCGCGCCATCCACCGCCACCTGCACCACGAACTGACGGCCCTGGCCTACGAGGACCTGGCCGCGGCCATGCTCCACACCCTGACGGCCGTGGACCCCACGGGCACGACCCCCGGCTCGGACTGGCACTACTGGACGGAGGCCTTCCAGGACGAAGCGGGCGGAGTGCTCTGAAGCACCCCGCCCGGGAAAGAGGCCGTGGCGGGAATCGAACCCACGTAACTCGCTTTGCAGGCGAGCCCCTCAACCACTCGGGCACACGGCCGTGTTCGTGGGAATGAACTTACGGGGGGTGGCGGGCGGGCTCAAGGGAGGCGCTGGGGTTGCAATGCGACTGCCATGCGGCGTTCATGAAGCAGGGGGTGTACGACCAAGATCGCAGGTCGGACCGGTCTCCCGACAGGGGTGAAAGTCGTTTGCGGGCCTTACGCTGACGGGCATGACCGCCCTGGAGCCCCGCGACGCCGATGTCGTGACCGAAGCCGCCGAGACCGACCCCCGCAGCGGACCGGACAGCGTGCTGAGCCGGGCGTACCGGGCGCTCAGCGTCGGGATCGTCTCCGTCGTGCTGCTGATCGCGTTCGAGGCGACCGCCGTCGGGACCGCGATGCCGGTCGCCGCGCGGGAGCTGGACGGGGTGGCGCTGTACGCGTTCGCGTTCTCCGGCTACTTCACGACCAGCCTGTTCGGCATGGTGCTCTCGGGCCAGTGGTCCGACCGGCGCGGTCCCCTCGGGCCGCTGAGCGCCGGCATCGCGGGCTTCGCCACCGGGCTCGTCATCGCCGGCACCGCCCGGAGCATGTGGGTGTTCATCCTGGGGCGGGCCGTGCAGGGGCTCGGCGGCGGACTGGTGATCGTGGCGCTGTACGTCGTCGTCGGCCGCGCCTACCCCGAGCGGCTGCGGCCCGCGATCATGGCGGCCTTCGCGGCGGGCTGGGTCGTCCCCTCCATCGTCGGCCCCCTCGCCTCCGGCGCCGTCACCGAACACCTCGGCTGGCGCTGGGTCTTCCTCGGCATCCCCGTCCTCGTCGTCCTCCCGCTCGCCCTCGCCCTGCCGCAGATACGGCGCCGGGCGTCCGGCCCGGTGCGGAAGGACCAGGCCGCCGGGTCGTTCGACCGGCGGCGGATCCGGCTGGCCCTCGGCATCTCCCTCGGTGCCGGCCTCCTCCAGTACGCCGCGCAGGACCTGCGGCCCCTCGCCGTACTCCCCGCGCTGGCCGGTGCCGCCCTCCTCGTGCCCGCCGTCCTCGGGCTCCTTCCGCGCGGCACCTACCGGGCCGCCCGCGGCCTGCCCTCCGTCGTGCTGCTGCGCGGGCTGTCCGCCGGTTCCTTCATCGTGGCCGAGTCCTTCGTGCCGCTGATGCTCGTCACCCAGCGCGGGCTGTCGCCGACGCTCGCCGGGTTCTCGCTGGCGGCGGGCGGCGTGACCTGGGCCCTGGGCTCGTATCTGCAGTCCCGGCCGCGCATGGCGCCGTACCGGGAGCGGCTGATGACCGCCGGGATGGTGCTGGTCGCCGCCGCCGTCGCCACCGCGCCCAGCGTGCTCGTGCACGCCGTGCCCGTCTGGACCGTCGCCGTCGCCTGGGCCTTCGGCTGTCTCGGCATGGGCCTGGTGATCTCCTCCACCAGCGTGCTCCTGCTCCAGCTGTCCGCCCCGGAGGAGGCCGGCGCCAACTCCGCCGCGCTCCAGATCTCCGACGCCCTGGCCAACGTCGTCCTCCTCGCCGCCACCGGTGCCGCCTTCGCGGCCCTGGGCGGCGGAAGCGCCGCGGCCACCGCGGCCACCACCGCCGGCGGCCCCCCTCCCCTCGCCTTCGCGGCCGTCTTCCTGCCGATGGCGGGGGTGGCGCTGGTGGGGGCGTGGGTGACCCGGCGACTGCGGGCCTGACGGCGATCGTGCCGGGGAGCTCGCGGCCGGTCCGGCTGCCGATCACGCCGGTGATCACCGCGGCTGTGATGTGGATCCCACCCACGGGCGACCCGGCCTCGTCCGGGCGTTGACGGTGGTGCGGCGCCGGTAGGGTGGCCCGGTTGTCATACGTAGCCGAGCGCCGAGCCCCCAGAACGAGCCCCAAAAAACGGAGACCGTGACTACCACCGCCGCTTCCGCTTCCTCCGCGTCGTCGTCCCACCACCTCTCGCCCGCCTTCCCCGGCCGGGCCCCCTGGGGTACCGCCAGCAAGCTGCGTGCCTGGCAGCAGGGGGCGATGGAGAAGTACGTACAGGAGCAGCCGCGCGACTTCCTCGCCGTCGCCACGCCCGGCGCCGGCAAGACGACCTTCGCGCTGACGCTCGCTTCCTGGCTGCTGCACCATCACGTCGTGCAGCAGGTGACCGTGGTCGCGCCGACCGAGCACCTGAAGAAGCAGTGGGCCGAGGCCGCGGCCCGTATAGGCATCAAGCTCGACCCCGAGTACAGCGCCGGACCGCTCGGCCGGGAGTACGACGGGGTCGCCGTCACGTACGCCGGTGTCGGCGTGCGGCCCATGCTGCACCGCAACCGCGTCGAGCAGCGCAAGACCCTCGTC
Organism: Streptomyces sp. NPDC055966; assembly: GCF_042269865.1. Classification (NCBI taxonomy): domain Bacteria; kingdom Bacillati; phylum Actinomycetota; class Actinomycetes; order Kitasatosporales; family Streptomycetaceae; genus Streptomyces; species Streptomyces sp. NPDC055966. The sequence goes on along the minus strand of NZ_JBHJYK010000001.1, from coordinate 852,937 downwards.
ATCCTCGACGAGATCCACCACGCCGGTGACTCCAAGTCCTGGGGCGAGGCGTGCCTGGAGGCGTTCGAGCCCGCCACCCGCCGGCTCGCGCTGACCGGCACGCCGTTCCGCTCCGACACCAACCCCATCCCCTTCGTCACGTACGAGGAGGACAACGCCGGCATCCGGCGCTCCGCCGCCGACTACACGTACGGCTACGGCAATGCCCTCGCCGACCACGTCGTCCGGCCGGTCATCTTCCTGTCCTACAGCGGCCAGATGCGCTGGCGCACGAAGGCCGGTGACGAGATCGCCGCCCGGCTCGGCGAGCCGATGACCAAGGACGCGGTCAGCCAGGCCTGGCGGACCGCGCTCGACCCGCGCGGCGAGTGGATGCCCAGCGTGCTGCGCGCCGCCGACCAGCGGCTGACCGAGGTCCGCAAGGCCATCCCGGACGCCGGCGCGCTCGTCATCGCCTCCGACCAGGACTCCGCCCGCGCCTACGCCAAGCTGATCCGCGAGATCACCGGGACGAAGGCCACGCTCGTGCTCTCCGACGACGCCGGGGCGTCGAAGAGGATCGACGACTTCAGCGCGAGCGACGACCGGTGGATGGTCGCCGTCCGGATGGTGTCCGAGGGCGTGGACGTGCCCCGGCTCGCGGTGGGCGTGTACGCGACGACCATCTCGACTCCTCTCTTCTTCGCCCAGGCCGTCGGGCGCTTCGTGCGGTCCCGGCGGCGGGGCGAGACCGCGTCCGTGTTCCTGCCGACCGTGCCCGACCTGCTGACCTTCGCCAATGAGATGGAGAAGGAGCGGGACCACGCCCTCGACAAGCCGAAGAAGGAGGGCGAGGAGGACCCGTACGCCGAATCCGAGAAGGAGATGGAGGAGGCGAACAAGCAGCAGGACGAGGACACCGGCGAGCAGGAGCAGTTCTCCTTCGAGGCGCTGGAGTCCGAGGCCGTCTTCGACCGGGTCCTGTACGACGGTGCCGAGTTCGGCATGCAGGCGCACCCGGGGAGCGAGGAGGAGCAGGACTACCTCGGCATCCCGGGGCTGCTCGAACCCGACCAGGTGCAGCTGCTGCTCCAGAAGCGGCAGGCCCGGCAGATCGCGCACAGCAAGAAGAAGCCGGACGCCGAGGCCGATCTGCTCGAACTGCCCGCCGAGCGGCGGCCCGTGGTCTCCCACAAGGAGATGATGGAGCTGCGCAAGCGGCTCAACACCCTGGTCAGCGCGTACGTCCACCAGAGCGGCAAGCCGCACGGAGTGATCCACACCGAGCTGCGGCGGGTCTGCGGGGGCCCGCCGAGCGCGGAGGCGACGGCGGGACAGCTGAAGCAGCGGATCGACAAGGTGCAGGAGTGGGCCACGCGCATGCGGTGACGCTGCGCCCCGCACCCCGTATCCGGACGAATCACGGCAGGCCGGATCCGCTCTTGCCCGGATTCTGGACGGAGACTTCCGCTCAGCGAACCAGCTTCGCTACTGTCCCGCTACGCACACGCCCCGTGGCAGCGTCGCCGCGGAGCGCAGCCGTGAAGCGACCTTGGCCCGGAGCCGCCGGAGCCGTTCTGCCGATCGGCGGCCTCTGAACGCGTCGCCGACGGGACTCGGCCACGCATCCGCCGCTCAGGGGCCCGCCGGCCTCACCACCAAAGGAGTGGGCGTCGTGACCGCGGAGACCTCCCAGACGCTCGACCGGGGACTGCGTGTCCTGAAGCTGCTGGCCGACACCGACCACGGGCTGACCGTCACCGAGTTGTCCAGCAAACTGGGCGTGAACCGTACCGTCGTGTACCGGTTGCTCGCCACCCTGGAACAGCATGCGCTCGTACGGCGCGACCTGGGCGGACGAGCCCGGGTCGGCCTCGGGGTGCTGCGGCTCGGCCGCCAGGTGCACCCGTTGGTCCGGGAGGCCGCGTTGCCCGCGTTGCGCTCGCTCGCCGAGGACATAGGCGCGACGGCCCATCTGACCCTGGTCGACGGTGCGGAGGCGCTGGCCGTCGCCGTGGTCGAGCCGACGTGGACCGACTACCACGTGGCGTACCGGGCCGGTTTCCGGCACCCGCTGGACCGGGGGGCGGCGGGCAAGGCCATCCTGGCCGCCCGGCAGCCGTCCGCCGCCGATCCCGGGTACACGCTGACGCACGGGGAGCTGGAGGCCGGGGCCAGCGGGGCCGCCGCGCCGCTCGTCGGGGTCACCGGGGTCGAGGGCAGCGTGGGCGTGGTGATGCTGGCGGACTCCGTGCCGGAGCGGGTGGGGCCGAGGGTGATGGAGGCCGCCCGGGAAGTGGCCGAGGCCCTGCGCTGAGCGCGTGGCGGTACGGACGTACCGCGCGCCGGGACCCGTGCACGGCGTGCGGCGGACCCGGTGCGTACGCCGTACGGGACACGTGGCGCGGGCGACCGGGGGCGGTCACGTTAGATTGAACCCGTGCTCTCACGTCTCACTCGTCCCCAGGCCGTAGCCGTCTGCGCGCTGCCCGTCGTGGCCCTGCTCGCCACGGCGGCGTTCGCGCCCCTGCCGTTCTCGGTGGCCCAGCCCGGGATGACCGCGAACGTGCTGGGCGCGAACCAGGGCACCCAGGTGATCACCGTCTCCGGCGCGCCGGTGCGCAGGACCAGCGGGCAGCTGCGCATGGTCACCATCCAGGCGACCGGTCCGGACGCCCGGGTGTCCTTCCTGGACGTGGCCGACAACTGGTTCCGCACCGACCGGGCCGTGATGCCGCGCGACGCCGTCTACCCGAGTGGCGGCAGTGTCAAGGAGATCGAGCAGCACAACCAGGCGCAGATGCAGCAGTCCCAGGACGCGGCGACCCGGGCGGCGCTGACGTACCTCGGGCTGAGCGCCGGCAAGGTCAAGGTCACGCTGAAGCTCGCCGACGTGGGCGGACCGAGCGCGGGCCTGCTGTTCACCCTGGGCATCATCGACAAGCTGCACGGCGACGGCAACGGCGGCGACCTCACCGGCGGCCGGAACATCGCCGGCACGGGCACGATCGACGCCGACGGCACCGTCGGCGCGGTCGGCGGGGTGGCCCTGAAGACCCGGGCCGCCCGGCACGACGGCGCGACCGTCTTCCTGGTCCCGAAGGACGAGTGCACCGACGCCAAGGCCGGCCTGCCGGGAGGCCTGCGCCTGGTCCCGGTCACCACGCTGAAGGGCGCGGTGAACGCCCTGAACGCCCTGGAGAGCGGCAAGGGTTCGGTCCCGAGCTGCTGAACGGCCGCCGCCGGGCCGCTACTTGACGAAGCCCTGCTGCCGCATCCAGTCCAGCGCCACCTGGTGCGGGTCCTGCCCGTCCACGTCCACCCTGGCGTTCAGGGTCCGCGCGACCGAGTTGTCCAGCTTCCTGGTGACCGGGTCGATGACGCTCGCGATGGCCGGCCACTTCTTCAGGACCTTGCTGTTGACCACCGGTGCGGCGTTGTAGTCCGGGAAGAACTTCCTGTCGTCCGCCATCACCGCCAGGTTCATCGACTTGATGCGCCCGTCGGTGGTGAACACTTCCCCGTAGGTGCACTTCCCCTTGGCCACCTGGGTGTAGGTGATCCCGGTGTCCATCTGTGTGACGTTGCCCGCCGGGATCCTCATCCCGTACGCCTTCTCCAGCCCGGGCAGCCCGTCGGCGCGGTTGGCGAACTCGCTCTCCACGCACAGCGTGACGGCGCCGGGGTCCTTCGCGGCGAGCGCGGCCACCTGCGAGAGGGTCGTCGTGCCGTACTTCTTGAAGTCGGCCTGGTTCATGGCCAGCGCGTAGGTGTTGTTCAGGCGTGCGGGAGGCAGCCACGTCAGCCCGCTGCGCAGGTCCGCGTCGCGCACCGCCTGCCACTGTCTTTGCGGGTCGGGGATGGGCTCGCTGTGGCCGAGGTACGTGATCCAGGCCGTGCCCGTGTACTCGTACTGCGCGTCCGCCGTCCCGCCCTTGACCGCCTCCCGCGCGCCGATCGACCCCTGGATGCCGGTGCGGTCCAGCACGTCCGCGCCGGCCGCCTGGAAGGCGATCCCCATGATCGCGCCGAGGATCAGCTGCTCGGTGAACTCCTTGGAGGTGACGGTGATGTGGGCCCCCTTGAGCGGGCCGCCCGCGCCGATCGTGCCCGGTCCCACGTCGTCGGCCATGGGGGAGCCACTGGTCAGCCCGCAGCCGGAGGCCAGCAGCAGCCCCGCCAGTGTCAGGCACGCACCGCGTCTCATGCGCCCACCTCCAGGCCGTGCGGCCGTAGCAGCGCCTCGGCCAGCGAGGCCAGCCAGTCCACCAGCAGGGCGAGCGCGACGGTGAGGACCGAGCCGAGCACCAGCACCGGCATGCGCTGGGTGGTGATGCCGGTGGTGATCAGCACGCCCAGGCCGCCGCCCCCGCCGAAGGTCGCCAGCGCCGCCGTGCCGACGTTGAGGACCAGGGCCGTGCGGACGCCCGCGAGGATCAGCGGGACGGCGAGCGGGAGTTCGACCCGGGTGAGCACGCCGAGCGGGGACATGCCGATGCCGCGGGCCGCCTCCAGCAGCGTCGGGTCGTTGGCCTGCAGACCGGCGATGGTGTTGGAGAGGACGGGCAGGATCGCGTAGACGATGATGCCGATCAGGGCGGCCTTCGTGCCGGTGCCGAGCCAGATGACCAGGAGGGCCAGCAGGCCGATCGCGGGGGTCGCCTGGCCCATGTTGGCGAAGGTCAGCGCCACCGGGGTGGCCCTGCGGAAGGACCGCCGGGTGAGCAGGATGCCCAGCGGGATCGCGATGATCAGCACGAAGAAGGTGGAGATCACCGTCAGTTCCACGTGCTGCCACAGCGCCTTGGAGACCTGGCCGTTCGACAGCGCGTTCTTCGAGATCGTGTCCAGGTGCGCCTGCCGGAACCACAGCCAGGTCGCGAGCAGGACGGCGACGAGGAACGCCGGCAGGAACGTCAGCCGCTGCCAGGTCACCCGGCGCGCGGGCGGGCGCCGCGCCGGGGGCGGGGCCTCCTGCTCGGCCTCGCCGTCCTCGCGGAAGGGGAGCCCCCTGACCTCGTGCTCGCCGGCGGGGCGCTGCTGCCTCTCCGTGCTCACGCCTTCGTCACTCCTCCGGGGCCTTCCTGCTCGAAGTGCGTCTGCTGGGCGCGTGCCTCCTCCAGCTCGTGCTGCGCCTCCATCGCCTCCAGCCGGTCGGCCTCCAGCAGTTCGTGCACGGAGTTCATCAGCGTCTCCATGTCGACCACGCCGATGTACTCACCGCGTCTGCCGGTGACCGCGACCCGGCCCGCGTTGTCCGTGAGCACGGCCTCCAGCGCGTCGCGCAGGGTGCCGTCTCGGGTGACCGTGTCGTGCACGAGCGTGCCCGCGCGGGCCAGCGAGCCCTTGGCCCGCATCAGGTCGCCGCGGCGCAGCCACTTGTAGGGGCGCCTGCGCCGGTCGAGGAGCAGGATCTCGGTCTCGCCGGTGGAGCGCAGATGCCCGAAGATCTGCTGGAGCGGGGTGTCCACGGTCACCGTCGGGTAGTCCCGCATCTCCACGTCCCGCACCCGGGTCAGGTTCAGCCGCTTCAGGGCGGCGCCCGCGCCGACGAAACCGGAGACGAAGTCGTCGGCCGGGTTGGTGAGGATCGCCTCCGGGGTGTCGAACTGGGCGATGTGCGAGCGTTCGCGCAGGACGGCGATCCGGTCGCCCAGTTTGATCGCCTCGTCGAAGTCGTGGGTGACGAACACGATCGTCTTGTGCAGCTCGTGCTGGAGCCGGATCAGCTCGTCCTGGAGGTGGTCGCGGGTGATCGGGTCGACCGCGCCGAACGGCTCGTCCATCAGCAGCACCGGCGGGTCCGCCGCCAACGCCCGTGCCACGCCCACCCGTTGCTGCTGTCCGCCGGAGAGCTGGCGCGGATAGCGGCCGTGGAACTCGACCGGGTCGAGCCCGACGAGGTCGAGCAGTTCCTCGACCCGGGCCCGGATCCGCGTCTTCGGCCAGCCGATCATCCTCGGCACCAGGGCGATGTTCTGCGCGACGGTCATGTGCGGGAAGAGACCGGCGGACTGGATGGCGTAGCCGACCTTGCGGCGCAGCTTCACCGGGTCGATGTCGGTGACGTCCTCGCCGCCGATCCGGATCCGGCCGCCGGTCGGCTCGATCAGCCGGTTGATCATCTTGAGGGTCGTGGACTTCCCGCAGCCGGACGGGCCGACGAAGACGACCGTCTCGCCCGCCTTGATCTCCATGCTCACGTTGTCCACGGCCGGCTGCGCGCCGCCCGGGTAGCGCTTGGTCAGGTTCTCCAGCTCGATCGAGGCGCCGTGCGCGGTCGTCTCCTGGGCGGCGGTCTCAGACACGGATCCCCCTGGGGATGGTCAGCCGCCCGATCAGGACGTACGCGGCGTCGAACACAAGCGCGAGGATGACGATCCCGAGGGTGCCCGCGAGCACCTGGTTCAGCGCGTTCTTGCTGCCCAGGGAGGCGAGCCCGCGGAAGATCTCGTTGCCGAGCCCGGGGCCGGAGGCGTAGGCGGCGATGGCGGCGATGCCCATCAGCATCTGCGTGGAGACCCGGATCCCGGTCAGGATCGGCGGCCAGGCCAGCGGCAGCTCCACCCGCATCAGCCGCATCGCCCGGGACATGCCGATGCCCTGGGCCGCGTCCACCAGCATCGGGTCGACCCCGCGCAGGCCCACGATCGCGTTGCGCACGATCGGCAGCAGCCCGTACAGCGTCAGCGCGATCACCGTCGGCGGCACGCCCAGCCCGACGACCGGGATGAGCAGACCGATCAGGGCGAGGGAGGGGATGGTGAGAATCGTGGAGGTGGCGGTGGTGGCGAGGCTGCCCGCCCAGTCGGAGCGGTAGGTGACGACGCCGATCACCACCCCGATGACGGTCGCGAGGACCATGCACTGGAAGACCGCGCTGGCGTGCTGGTAGGCGTCCGCGAGCAGCTGCTGATGACGATTGCCCAGGTACTCCCAGAAGCTCACCCGCGCTCACCCCAGACCGGTCACGCCGCTACAGGTCACGTCCCTTCACTGTCCCGGGCGGCCTGCTCCACCAGCGGGATGATCCGCAGCGGAACGGGGTTCTCCATGACGATCGCCGTGGAGGCCCGGACGATGCCATCAAAACCGACGACGCGGTCGATCACCCGTTGAAGATCGGCGTTCGACCGGGCCACCAGCCGGCACAGCATGTCCCCGCTGCCGGTCGTGGTCAGCAGCTCCAGCACCTCCGGCACCGTCGTCAAGTGGGCCCGGACGTCGGGGCCTTGGCCCTGCCGGATCTGGAGCGTGGCGAAGGCGGTGACCGGGTAGCCGAGGGCCGCCGGCTCCACCTGGGGACCGAATCCGCGGATGACTCCGTTCGACTGAAGCCGGTCCAGGCGTGCCTGCACGGTCCCGCGGGCCACCCCGAGCCGCCGGGACATCTCCAGCACCCCGATGCGCGGCTCGTTCGCCAGCAGCACGATGATCCGCCCGTCCAGATGATCGATCGCCACGGCACCTCCAGGGATGGTCATCCTGTACAGAAAGCTCGCCGGTACGGCCGTACCGCTGTACAGACTGCCCAGCGGATACGCAAACTATTGCGCACCTTGCAGAGCGGGGCCACGCTTCCGCCATGACGCAGACCACACACCAGACCCCCGACACCGCCCGGCAGGCCGATCCCTTCCCGGTCAAGGGAATGGACGCGGTCGTCTTCGCCGTGGGCAACGCCAAGCAGGCGGCGCACTACTACTCCACCGCCTTCGGCATGAAGCTGGTCGCCTACTCCGGACCGGAGAACGGCAGCCGCGAGACCGCCAGTTACGTGCTGGAGAACGGCTCCGCCCGGTTCGTGTTCACCTCGGTGATCAAGCCGAGCACCCCCTGGGGCGAGTTCCTCTCCCGGCACGTGGCCGAGCACGGCGACGGCGTCATCGACCTGGCCATCGAGGTCCCGGACGCCCGCGCCGCCCACGCCTACGCCGTCGCGCACGGCGCCCGCTCGCTCGCCGAGCCGTACGAGGTGAAGGACGAGCACGGCACCGTCGTCCTCGCCGCCATCGCCACGTACGGCGAGACCCGCCACACCCTCGTCGAGCGCACCGGCTACGACGGCCCCTACCTGCCCGGCTACGCCGCCGCCCGGCCGATGGTCGCCCAGCCCGCCCAGCGCACCTTCCAGGCCATCGACCACTGCGTCGGCAACGTCGAGCTCGGCAGGATGGACGAGTGGGTGGCCTTCTACAACAAGGTCATGGGCTTCACGAACATGAAGGAGTTCGTGGGCGACGACATCGCCACCGAGTACAGCGCGCTGATGTCGAAGGTGGTCGCGGACGGCACCCTGAAGGTGAAGTTCCCGATCAACGAGCCCGCCATCGCCAAGAAGAAGTCCCAGATCGACGAGTACCTGGAGTTCTACGGCGGCGCGGGCGTCCAGCACATCGCGCTGAACACCAACGACATCGTGCAGACCGTGCGCACCATGCGCGCGGCCGGCGTCGAGTTCCTCGGCACCCCGGACTCCTACTACGACACTCTCGGCGAGTGGGTCGGTGACACCCGCGTGCCGATCGACACCCTGCGCGAGCTGAAGATCCTCGCCGACCGCGACGAGGACGGCTATCTGCTGCAGATCTTCACCAAGCCGATCCAGGACCGTCCGACGGTCTTCTTCGAGATCATCGAGCGGCACGGCTCGATGGGCTTCGGCAAGGGCAACTTCAAGGCCCTGTTCGAGGCGATCGAGCGCGAGCAGGAGAAGCGGGGCAACCTCTAGTCCCGTACAGGGCGCCCCTGCGGGTGCTGACCGGGTACGCCGGTCAGCACCCGCAGCGCCGCCCGCGCCGGCGCGCGGACCACCATGTGCGGCCGCTCCTGCGGCAGCAGCGTCAGCACCGCGGCCACGGCGACACCGGCCGCCGGCAGAGCCAGCAACAACACCCGGTACGTACCCGGCATGGTCAGTCGGTTGTCCATGGCGCTCACTGTGCGTCAGTACGACGAGCACATCCGGGCGGCCCAAGGGGGGTCGGGACGGGGTTCACACCGATGGCCGTGAGTGTCACGCTGTGATCATGAGCCGTATCGAAGCCCCTCGCTCCGAAGACACCGCAGAGACGAGCAACCTCACCGACCGGCTCCTGGCCGGCCTGCCCGCCGAGGCCGTCCTGACCGACCCCGACGTCACCGCGTCCTACGCCCGCGACATGGCGAGCTTCTGCCCGGCCGGCGCCCCCGCCGTCGTCGTCCTGCCCCGCACCGTCGAACAGGTGCAGTACGTCATGCGCGTCGCGACCGAGCTGCGCGTCCCCGTCGTCCCGCAGGGCGCCCGCTCCGGTCTGTCCGGCGCCGCGAACGCCACCGACGGCTGCGTCGTGCTGTCCCTCACCCGGATGGACCGCATCCTGGAGATCAGTCCCGTCGACCGGATCGCGGTGGTCGAGCCGGGCGTCGTCAACGCCACGCTCTCCCGCGCGGTCGAGGAACACGGCCTGTACTACCCGCCGGACCCCTCCAGCTGGGAGATGTGCACCATCGGCGGCAACATCGGCACGGCCTCCGGCGGCCTGTGCTGTGTGAAGTACGGCGTCACGGCCGAGTACGTGCTCGGGCTGGACGTGGTGCTGGCCGACGGCCGCCTGATGTCCACCGGCCGCCGCACGGCGAAGGGCGTCGCCGGCTACGACCTCACCCGGCTCTTCGTCGGCTCCGAGGGCTCCCTCGGCATCGTCGTCCGGGCCGTCCTCGCGCTGAAGCCGAAGCCGCCGCGGCAGCTGGTGCTGGCCGCCGAGTTCCCCTCCGCCGCGGCGGCCTGCGACGCCGTCTGCCGGATCATGGAGGGAGGCCACGTCCCCTCCCTCCTCGAACTGATGGACCGTACGACCGTCAAGGCGGTCAACGACCTCGCCCACATGGGTCTGCCGGAGACCACCGAGGCGCTGCTGCTGGCCGCCTTCGACACCCCGGACCCGGCCGCCGACCTCGCCGCCGTCGGCGCCCTGTGCGAGGCGGCCGGCGCCACCGAGGTCGTCCCGGCCGAGGACGCCGCCGAGTCCGAACTCCTCCTGAAGGCCCGGCGGCTCTCGCTGACCGCGCTGGAGGCGGTCAAGGGCACGACGATGATCGACGACGTGTGCGTGCCCCGCTCCAGGCTGGGCGCGATGCTCGAAGGCGTCGAGCGGATCGCCGCCACGTACGACCTGACCATCGGCGTCTGCGCGCACGCCGGCGACGGCAACACCCACCCCACCGTCTGCTTCGACGCCCGGGACGAGGACGAGTCCCGGCGGGCCCGCGCGTCCTTCGACGAGATCATGGCCCTCGGCCTGGAGCTGGGCGGCACCATCACCGGCGAACACGGCGTCGGCGTACTGAAGAAGGAGTGGCTGGCCCGGGAGATCGGCCCGGTCGGGGTGGAGATGCAGCGCGCGGTGAAGCACGCCTTCGACCCGCTGGGCATCCTCAACCCGGGCAAGCTGTTCTGAGCCCCCGGTCCCCCGTCGGCCGGCCGGGCCGACCGGGCCGGCGGGGTTCGCCGGGCTCACTGGGCGAGCAGCTGGTCGAGGGCGTCGTCGATGCCCAGCTGCTCGCCCTCCGTCCCCGGCGGCACCGCCGTCAGGGTCCGTTCCAGCCACGCCGACACCTGCGGGATCGGCGCCTCCAGCAGCGCGTCCCCGTCCGGCGAACTGAGCGCGATCAGCACGACGCTGCGCCCGTCGGCCTTCGTCGGCCACACCCGCACGTCCCCGTGCCCGCACGGCCGGAACACCCCCTCCACCAGCAGATCGCGGGCGAACGTCCAGTTGACCGGGGACTCGGAGTTGATGTGGAAGGTGATGTGGACGGCGTACGGATCGTCGGAGCGGTAGGCGAGCCGGGCCGGGACCGGGATGCTGCGCTCCGGCGACAGGATGAGCTTCAGCTCCAGCTCCCGCTCCACCACGGTGTGATGCATGACGTTGCCCTTCTTCTCTTGCCGGGGGCCTCGGAACGGGCCCGCACCGGGGGAGAGAGGGCAGGGGCCGCGCCATTACGCGGGTTCTGGGAAATTCTTTCCGGGGATCTGTGAGAGCCGGGTCCGGCGTTGCCCGGAAGGGGTTCGGTCGAGCGGGACTGGCGCTGCGGGCCGCCCCGGTCTGATAGATGTGGAGCCTTCAGCACACCCCCGAGCAGATACGGGACGACGGACATGAGCGCCCCAACCCCGGCCCCAGGTGACGACCGGCCCCGCGAGGGCTACTACCCGGACCCGTCCATCCCCGGCTACGTCCGGTACTGGAACGGCGCCTCCTGGGTGCCCGGCACCAGCCGCCCGGCGCCGCACGACGGTGAGCCGCTCACCCCGCCCCCGGGCGTCCGCCCGGTGACCCCGGCCCCGGCCGTGGAGGAGACGGGGCCGCACTTCTTCGACGAGGACCCCCAGCCCGCGCCCACCGGGCAGCAGCAGGGGCAGCGCGGCGGTGCGGGCGGGGTGCAGGGCGGGGCGGGCGCCGGTGACGGGCGTACCCCGTGGGGCGCCGATCCCAGGGTCCCGGCGGCGGGGCAGGGCGGGCCGGGCGGCCCTACCGACGCGGCCTCGAACCCGCCGGCGCAGGACGACGGCCCGGACCCCGGCGGCACCTTCATCTTCCGCCGCCCGGTCCCCGGCCCCGCCGCGGTCAGGGACGAGGGCACGATGACGTTCCGCCCGGTACCGGGCCAGGGCAGGCCGGGCGACCGGCCGGCCGCCGCTCCGGACGCCGGGGCGGGCTCCGGTTTCGGCCCGCAGACCCCTGGCCCGCAGACCTCCGGCCCCGGAGCGCCCGCCGCCGGCCGGCCGGGTACGGGCTTCGTGCCGGGCCAGGCCGGGCCCGGCGCCGGTACGGCGAACTCCGCCGGCGCCCCGGGCGGCTTCGGCCCGCAGGGGCCCGTCGGCCGGGCCACCCCGCCCGCCGCCGCGCCTTCTCCGGCCGAGGGCCCCGGATTCGGTGCGGGCAAGGCCGCCGCCGCGCGTGCCGCGGCCGCTCAGCCGCCGCAGCCGCCCCAGGCCGCCCAGCAGGCCCAGGCGCCCGCCGCCGTCGCCCCCTCGGTGCCGGCGCAGGGCGGTGCTCCCGCCGGCGGCCCCGGCACCCCGCTGACCAGCGGGCCGGGCGGCGGCCAGGCCTCCTGGGCGCAGCAGGTGCACCAGCTGGCCGGGGGCGGGGACGAGCAGCCCATGGCGCCGTGGAAGCCGCCGGTGGAGGACGTCTTCCAGGCGGCCGCGCGCCGCCAGGCCGCGGCCCGGCCCGCCGGAGTCGGCAAGCGGCTCGCGGCCCGGCTGATCGACACCCTGATCGTGCTCGCCGTGACGGCCACCGCCGCCGTACCGCTCGGCCTGCGCGCCGCCGACCACGTCCAGCAGAAGATCGACGCGGCCAGGCTGTCCGGCCGTGAGGTCACTGTCTGGCTGCTCGACGGCACGACCGCCACCAGCCTCGGCATCGTGCTCGCCGTCCTCCTCCTCGCCGGCGTCGCCTACGAGGTGGTGCCGACCGCCAAGTGGGGCCGCACCCTGGGCAAGCGGGCGCTGGGCCTGGAGGTGCGCGACATCGAGGCCCACGAGCCCCCGGCCTTCGGCCCGGCGCTGCGCCGCTGGCTCGTCTACAGCATCCCCGGGCTGCTCGGCATCGGGATCGTGGGCGTGCTGTGGTGCCTGTTCGACCGGCCCTGGCACCAGTGCTGGCACGACAAGGCGGCGCACACCTTCGTCGCCGGCTGACGTACCGGCCGGCGTACGCGAGGGGCTACTCCGTACGGCCGCCCGCCGGGTGCGGAGCCGGGGTGTTCGCGATCCACTCGGGCCATGAGCAGCGAACCGCCCCCCGGCTCCGGAGAGCAGCCCCCCGAGGACGACCCGTTCAGGAAGCGGCCCCCGTCGGACCAGGGGCCGGGCTCGCCGTACGACACCCCGTACGGCGGTGCCCAGCCGCCCCCGCCGGCCGGCGGCGGACCGTACGGCGGCGGCCCCTACGGCGGCTACCCCGCCGACCCGCTGGCCGGCATGCCCCCGCTGGCCGACAGCGCCCGGCGCACCCTCGCGCGGATCCTCGACATGATCCTCGTCGGCATCGTCGTCTGGCTGCTCACCTGGGCGTTCGGGGTGCGCGAGTACAACATCAACGGCGATCACGTCGAGGTCGGCAAGTCCGTCGGGCAGTCGTTCATCGGCGCCGTGCTCTACATCGCGTACGACACCTTCATGATGAGCAAGTACGGCCAGACCCTCGGCAAGAAGTGGCTCGGCATGCGGGTGGCGAACCTGGACGACGGTGCCACCCCGTCCGTGCAGACGATGCTGATCCGCTCCCTGGTGCTGTGGGTGCCGTTCGCGTTCTGCTGCGCCTGCGTCTGGACCGCGATCTGCGGCGGCTGGAGCTACTTCGACAAGCCGTACAAGCAGGGCCTGCACGACAAGGCGGCCAAGACGGTGGTGGTCAGCACGGGTTGACGGGTTGACGGGGTGCTGCGACCGGGTGCGGTGGACACGACACGAGAGCGGCGGGTTCGTGAGCTGTCACGAGCCCGCCGCTCTCGTGTCCGTCCCTCACAGGGAGACCGGCTCTTCCTGGGGTGCGGGCTCGACGGGGTCGGCCGGTGCCACGGCCGCGCGGGCCTTCGGCAGCGGCACCGTCATCGCGACGAGCAGCCCGAGGGCCAGGGCCGCGAGGGCGATGACGGTGATCCCGAGGCCCGAACTCGTCTGGGACAGCAGCAGCATGGCGAGCGTCGAGAAGATCACGGTGCAGGAACCGTAGGCGAGCTGTGCGGCGGTCGGACGAGGCATGGCAATCGTGTCCTCGGAAGTCTTCGGGGGATTGTCGGGGGAACAGGTGGGGTGCCGTTCGACTCTCTCCGCGTGCATGCCCGAGGGGGACGGCTGGTAAGCGTGACCTAACCCACGGTTCCGGTGCACAGGGGGCGCACGGAGTCATGGGGTGGAGGCATAGTCCGCTTGCAGGTGCGTAAAGCGAACGTCAGCTCCGCATAGTGCACACGGCCCGAGTGAGTCAAGATCTGTCTTTTCTTCTAAACCTCTAGTCAAATTACGTCACTTGACATGCGTCGGACAGACGCAGGGGAGGAACTCAAGTGACCAGCAGATCCTGGACGTTCAGAGCGGCCGCGATCGGCGTGACGCTGGCGGCGGCCTCCGCCACGTTCGCCACCTTCGCCGTCGCGGAGGCCGCCACCCGGCCGGCTCGCACCGCCGCCGCTCACCGGCACGACCCGGCCCCGGTGAAGCAGCAGGCGCACGACCTCGACGGCCCGCTCAGCAAGACGCAGAGGGCTCAGCGCCAGGAGGCCCTGAACCAGCTGATCGCGGGCAAGGCCAAGGCGAAGGACCGTGACGGCTCCAAGGTCGTGGAACTGGGGAGCAAGAAGGGCGACGGCAAGTACGTCGAGCTGAGCCGCGAGAAGAACGACAGGATCTTCACGATCCTGGTGGAGTTCGGGGACCGGACCGACCCGAAGTACGGCGGCACCGCGGGCCCGCTGCACAACACGATCGCCGCGCCCGACCGTACGAAGGACAACTCGACGGCCTGGCAGGCGGATTACGGCCGGAAGCACTACCAGGACCTCTACTTCGGCACCGGCAGGACGACCGAGTCGCTGAAGAAGTACTACGAGAAGCAGTCCTCGGGCCGCTACTCGGTCGACGGCGAGGTCGCGGACTGGGTCAAGGTCCCCTACAACGAGGCCCGTTACGGCAACAACGCCTGCGGCTCGACCAACTGCCCGAGCGTGTGGAACGTGGTCAGCGACGGTCTGAACGCCTGGGTCGCGGGGGCGAAGGCGGCCGGGAAGTCGGACGCCGACATCAAGAAGGACCTCGCCCGGTACGACCAGTGGGACCGCTACGACCACGACGGCGACGGGAACTTCAACGAGCCCGACGGCTACGTCGACCACTTCCAGATCGTGCACGCCGGCGAGGACGAGTCCGCGGGCGGCGGCGCCCAGGGCACCGACGCGATCTGGGCCCACCGCTGGTACGCCTTCGGCACCGACGCGGGCGCGACCGGCCCGGCGGGCAACAAGCTCGGCGGCGCCCAGGTCGGCGACACCGGCATCTGGGTCGGCGACTACACCATCCAGCCGGAGAACGGCGGCCTCGGCGTCTTCGCCCACGAGTACGGCCACGACCTCGGCCTGCCCGACGAGTACGACACCGCGGGCGGCGACAACTCCACGGGATTCTGGACCCTGATGTCCTCCGGCTCCTGGCTCGGCACCGGCAAGGAGGCCATCGGCGACCTGCCCGGCGACCTGAACGCCTGGGACAAGCTCCAGCTGGGCTGGCTGAACTACGACACCGCCAAGGCCGGCGTCTCCTCCTGGCACAAGCTGGGCTACGCCGAGTACAACACCAAGTACCGCCAGGCGGTGGTCGTCTCGCTGCCGGACAAGGCGGTCACGACCGAGGTCGTCACCCCGGCGCAGGGCTCGACCCAGTGGTGGAGCGGCAGCGGCGACAACCTCAAGAACACGCTGACCCGTTCCGTCGACCTCTCCGGCAGGGCCTCGGCCACCCTGAGCCTGGACGGCTGGTACGACATCGAGAACGGCTACGACTACCTCTACACCGAGGTGTCCACCGACGGCGGCGCCAACTGGACCGCACTGGACGGCACGGTGGACGGCCAGACCGTCCCGCGCGACGGCTCCGGCAAGCCCGCGCTGACCGGCACGGCCGACGCGTACAAGAAGCTGTCGTACTCCCTCGACGCCTACGCGGGCAAGAAGATCGACCTGCGCTTCCGCTACCAGACCGACGGCGGCGTGGCGTTGAAGGGCTTCGCGGCGGACGAGATCACGGTCACGGCGGACGGCACGCCCCTGTTCTCCGACAACGCCGAGTCCGCGGACGCCGGTTGGACCGCCTCCGGCTTCTCCCGCATCGGCGCGTCCTTCACCAAGGACTACAAGCAGTACTACCTCGCCGAGAACCGGCAGTACGTGTCGTACGACAGGACCCTCAAGTCCGGCCCGTACAACTTCGGTTACCAGAACACCGGCCGCCCCGACTGGGTGGAGCACTACCCGTACCAGAACGGTCTGCTGGTCTGGAAGTGGGACACCTCCCAGGCGGACAACAACACCAACGCGAACGCCCACCCGGGGACCGGGCTGATCCTGCCGGTCGACGCCCACCCGAAGGCGCTGCGCTGGTCCGACGGCACGCTGCTGCGCAACCGGATGCAGGCCTACGACTCCACCTTCACGCTGGAGCCGACGGACGCGATCACGCTGCACCAGTCGGGCGTCGCGACCAGGATCAAGTCGCAGAAGGGGGTGCCGGTCTTCGACGACCACACCGGCACCTACTACGACCCGGCGAACCCGACCGGCGGTGTCAAGGTCACTGACACCAACACCAGGATAAAGATCACCAAGCAGGCCCGAAACGGCTCGACGATCGAGCTGGAAGTCGGTCCCGCGGTGAAGTAGTCGGCATTTATGCAGGTCAGGCGCGTATCGGCGGCAAACCCTTGGCGGGTTGCCGCCGATCGTGTTTAGGTGCGTCCTGTGGACCGCTTATTGACACCGACCGGAACGGGGATCTGACGGCATGGCCGCTGGAGGCTTTACCAAGCTGCCGAACGGCACGGTCGTGGTGGCACTGAACCTGCCCTACGACTCCGCCGGGGTGCGCGTACTCGTGCACGCCCAGAACCGGGCGCGCGCCCTGACCAGGCTGCGCAACCTGGGGTTGCGCGCGATCTATCTACGGGGCAACGCCGCCCCGCCGACCCCGGACGAGATCACGGCGGTCCTGCACCACCCCGACGGCCTGATATGGCGGACGGCCCCCGCCGACAACGGTGTCATCGTGACCGAGCTGTGGCACCCGATCAGGGCACTTCTTCGCAGATCGGCGGTGGCGTAGCCGCGCGGGGGAGCGGGGTCTAGCCGCTGACGACCGGCTTGCCCGTCAGCTCCACGCCCGCCTCCCGCAGCTCCTCCAGCGCGCGCTCCGTCGTCTCCCCGGCGACGCCCGCCGTGAGGTCCAGCAGGACCTGGGTGCGAAAGCCCTCGCGGGCGGCGTCCAGGGCGGTGGCGCGGACGCAGTGGTCGGTCGCTATGCCGACCACGTCGACCTCGTCGACGGCGCGCTCGCGCAGCCAGTCGGCCAGGGGGACGCCGTTCTCGTCCCTGCCCTCGAAGCCGCTGTAGGCCGCCGAGTACGCGCCCTTGTCGAAGACCGCGTCGATCGCCCCGGAGGCGACGGCCGGGGCGAAGTTCGGGTGGAAGCCGACGCCCTCCGTGCCCGCGACGCAGTGCGCGGGCCAGGAGCGGACGTAGTCGGGGTCGTCGGCGAAGTGGCCGCCGGGGGCGATGTGGAGGTCGCGGGTGGCGACCACGTGCCGGTATCCGCTCCCGGCCGCCTGGCCGATCAGCTCCGTGATCGCGGCGGCGACGTCGGCGCCGCCGGACACCGCGAGGCTGCCCCCCTCGCAGAAGTCGTTCTGCACATCTACGACGATCAAGGCGCGGCGCATGGTGGGTGTCCTTCGACTGTCGGTTAATCAACCGAGCCTAGAGACTTCCGGGCCCGGACGGGAGGGGGCGGACGCGGGGGCGGACGGGAATGTGACGACAGGGCCTAGCTACCCGAGCGCTCCGTGAGGTACTCCGTCGGAAGGACGGGTTCCCCTCGGGAGAGCTGTGTGGCGGAGAGCGGGAGATTCGCGCGGGCGGCGATGTGCCGGCCGCGGGGGACGTCCAGCGGCTCGCGGCCCAGCACGTCCCCGCCCTTGATCAGCTGCACCAGCAGCTGCCGGTCCGCGAGCTCCGGCGGCACCGGGCCCGTGCCGACGACCTCGGCCTCGGCGACCCCGTCCGCGTCGAGCCGGCGCGCCGCCCACTTGCGGCCGCCGATGGAGGTCTTGCCGCCGCTGGACTTCTTCGCGACCGGCACCAGCGGCGCCTTCGGGTCGCCGGACTCGGCGCGGGCGACCAGCTTGTAGACCATGGAGCAGGTCGGGTGCCCGGAGCCGGTCACCAGCTGGGTGCCGACGCCGTACGCGTCCACGGGAGCGGCGGCGAGGGAGGCGATGGCGTACTCGTCCAGGTCGGACGTGACGACGATCTTGGTGTCGGCCGCCCCCAGCTCGTCCAGCTGCTGGCGCACCCGGTGCGCGACGAGCAGCAGGTCACCGGAGTCGATGCGGACCGCGCCCAGCTCGGGTCCGGCCACCTCCACGGCCGTACGGACGGCCTCGGCGACGTCGTACGTGTCCACGAGCAGCGTGGTGCCCCGGCCGAGGGTGTCGACCTGGGCCCGGAAGGCGTCGCGCTCGTGGTCGTGCAGGAGGGTGAAGGCGTGGGCCGAGGTGCCGACGGTCGGGATGCCGTAGCGGAAGCCGGCCGCCAGGTCGGAGGTGGTGGCGAAGCCGCCGACGTACGCCGCGCGGGCCGCGGCCACCGCCGCCAGCTCGTGGGTGCGCCGGGCGCCCATCTCGATCAGCGGGCGGTCCCCGGCGGCCGAGGCCATGCGGGAGGCGGCCGCGGCGATGGCGGAGTCGTGGTTGAGGATGGAGAGGATCACCGTCTCCAGCAGCACGCACTCGGCGAAGGTGCCCTCGACCCGCAGCAGCGGGGAGCCGGGGAAGTACACCTCGCCCTCGGGGTAGCCCCACACGTCACCGCCGAAGCGGTAGTCGGCGAGCCAGGCCAGGGTCCGCTCGTCGACGATGTTCCGCTCCCGCAGGAAGCCGAGGACGTCCGGGTCGAAGCGGAAGTTCTCCACCGCGTCCAGGACGCGTCCGGTGCCCGCCACCACGCCGTAGCGGCGCCCGTCCGGCAGCCGCCGGGTGAAGACCTCGAACACGCTCCGCCGTTCGGCCGTACCGGCCTTCAGGGCCGCCTGGAGCATGGTCAGCTCGTACTGGTCAGTGAAGAGCGCCGTCGAGGGAACGTCCACCGGCAGCCCAAGGTCCGCTGTGTTCATGGCCATGGATGCTACACCCCTTTTCGTCGGTGTGACGATTTTTCCTCGCCGTGGCAGCATGGGCTCTGTGACGTCACCCGCGCCCGTAGAGATCGAACGCACCGAGTCGGCGGAGGAGGTCTTCGCCGTACCCGAGCCCGACGTCCCCTGGGTCACGATCGTGCACAACGACCCGGTCAACCTCATGAGCTATGTGACGTACGTCTTCCAGTCGTACTTCGGCTACACCAAGGACAAGGCCACCAAGCTCATGCTCGACGTCCACCACAAGGGCCGGGCGGTCGTCTCCAGCGGCACACGCGAGGAGATGGAGCGCGATGTGCAGGCGATGCACGGGTACGGTCTGTGGGCCACCCTCCAGCAGGACCGGAAGTAGCGAACCCCTTCAGATGCCCGGACATTTCGAACCGCTTCCCGGCGGCGGCGCGGCCGTCGCGCTCGACGACGTCGAGATCTCCATCATCCGGTCGCTGGCCGTCCAGCTCCTGGAGCTGATCGGCCCCGGCCCCGGCGCCGAGGCCCCCGAGGACCCGCTCGCCGAGCTGTTCGCGGAAGGGCCCAGCGAGCCGCCCGCCGACCCGGTGCTGCGCCGGCTCTTCCCGGACGCCTACAGCGACCCCGAGAAGGTCCCGGACTCGCCCGCCGAGGCCGAGGAGCGCCGGGCCCACTCCGCCGAGTTCCGCCGCTACACCGAGAACGACCTGCGGGCCGGCAAGCGGGAGAACGCCCTCGCGGTGATCCGCGCCCTCGACGCGCTCGCCCCGGTGGACGAGGGCGGGGCGGTGCTGAAGCTGGCGCCGCAGGAGTCGAAGCAGTGGCTCGGCGCCCTGAACGACCTGCGCCTCGCGATCGGCTCCCGGCTGGAGATCACCAACGAGGACGACACCGACCTGCTCTACCGGCTCCCGGACGAGGACCCGCGCAAGCCGATGGTGATGGCCTACCTGTGGCTCGGCGGCCTCCAGGAGACCCTCGTGACGACCCTGATGCCCTGATATGCCCGCTCGCGTGTTCGCTCAGCGGACGCTCAAATCCGGATAACGATCCCGTTACCATTGCGGCCGGTTTTGCCGCATTTGGCCGTTCTTTGTCCGCTTTTCCCTGTGCGGTGCGCCACAACGCGCCCCTGTGATCAATATTGCGGCCGTGATAAATCTTCACGACCGCCCGGCCGACGCCACCCATGTCAGGCCGGGTGCGCCACCGAGCCGACGACCGTCGGCCAGGCACAACTCCATCAATCCGGGGGGATCGAAACCCGATCCGAGGCCGACGAAGGGCCGCGGTTCGGCATGGAGAAAGGCGCACCACACATGACCTCAGCGCAGGTCGATCAGCATCACGACGGCAATGAGGCCGTGCGGGACGGCGAGGGCGGCGAGGGGTACCAGCGCGGGCTCGGGGCCCGGCAGATCCAGATGATCGCCATCGGCGGTGCCATCGGCACCGGCCTGTTCCTCGGCGCGGGCAAGGGCATCTCCAAGGCCGGCCCGAGTCTGATCCTGGCGTACGCCGTCGCGGGCCTCGTCATCTTCCTGATCATGCGGGCACTCGGCGAACTGCTGATGTACCGCCCGGTGTCGGGTTCGTTCTCGGAGTACGCGCGCGAGTTCATCGGCCCCTTCGCGGGCTTCGTCACCGGCTGGACGTACTGGCTGTTCTGGGTGGTCACCGGCATCACCGAGGTCACCGCCGCGGCCGCCTACATGACGTACTGGTTCGCGATCCCGCAGTGGGTCTCGGCGCTGATCTTCACGATCGTGCTCTACGCCGCCAACCTGATCTCCGTGAAGCTCTTCGGCGAGCTGGAGTTCTGGTTCTCCATGGTCAAGGTCACCGCGATCATCGGCATGATCCTGATCTGCGTCGGCATCCTCACCGTCGGCTTCTCCGACGCGGGCAGGACCGCCTCCGTCAGCCACCTGTGGAACGACGGCGGCTTCTTCCCGCACGGCGTCGGCAGCACCCTGATGACCCTCCAGATGGTCATGTTCGCCTTCCTCGCCGTCGAGCTGGTCGGGGTGACCGCGGGCGAGTCCAAGGACCCGAAGAAGGTCCTGCCCAAGGCGATCAACACCGTGCCCTGGCGCATCGCCGTCTTCTACGTCGGCGCGCTGATCATGATCCTGTCGGTCGTGCCGTGGACCGAGTTCCACCCGGGCGTGAGCCCCTTCGTGGCCGCCTTCCAGAAGATGGGCCTGTCCGTCGGCGCCGGCATCGTGAACTTCGTCGTCCTGACGGCCGCGCTCTCCTCCTGCAACTCCGGCATGTACTCCACCGGCCGCATGCTGCGTGACCTGGCGCAGAACGGCCAGGGACCCCAGGTGTTCACCAGGCTGACGCGCAGCGGCACCCCGCTCGTCGGCACCACGTTCTCCGCCGCGCTGATGCTCGTCGGCGTCTGGATCAACTACCAGTGGCCGGGCAAGGCGTTCGACTACGTCGTGTCCTTCGCGACCATCTCCGGTATGTGGGCCTGGATCGTCATCCTGATCTGCCAGATCCGCTACCGGACGAAGGCCGATCGCGGACTGCTGCCGCAGAGCGAGTTCCGCGCGCCGTGGGCGCCGTACGCCAGCTACGCCGCGCTCGCGTTCATCTTCATGGTGATCGTGCTCATGGGTATCGACAAGGACGCCCGGGTGTCGCTGTACTGTGCTCCGCTGTGGGCCGCGATCCTCGGCGTCTCCTACTGGGTGCTCAGGCGCCGCAACCCGCAGGCCGCGGCCTTCGTCAAGCGCTGACCTCCTCCCCGGGACGTCCGGCCGCGCGGGGCTCTCGTGGTGCCCCGCCGCGGCCGCCGCTCAGGACGTCCGGCATATGGGCCGTTCCGTACCATCCCTCGGTACGGAACGGCCCTTCTGCTTTCCCGCCCGTCTCCCACCACCATCCCAAACGAGCGCTTCGCGCGCTCCGCTTATTCTGGCGAGCATGCTGACCATCACCCAGGCCCTCGTCGACCAGATCGTCGCCCACGCGCGCAAGGACCACCCCGACGAGGCGTGCGGCGTCGTGGCGGGCCCGGCGGGCTCGGACCGCCCCGAGCGCTTCATCCCCATGCTGAACGCGGCGATGTCGCCCACGTTCTACGAGTTCGACTCGGGCGATCTGCTCAAGCTCTACCGCGAGATGGACGACCGCGACGAGGAGCCGGTGGTCATCTACCACTCCCACACCGCCACCGAGGCCCACCCCTCGCGCACCGACATCTCCTACGCCAACGAACCCGGCGCCCACTACGTCCTCGTCTCCACCGCCGACGCCGACGGCCTCGGCGATTTCCAGTTCCGATCCTTCCGGATCGTGGACGGCGAGGTCACGGAGGAGGAGGTCACGGTCGTGGAGGCCTACTGATCTCAGCCGTCGGACGAAATGCGTCCGGCATGCGGGATCACACTCCGGGACCCGGACCGGGAATCGTTACGATGAGCGCATGGTTCTGAACGACGTGAGCGAGAAAGCGCCGGGCATGCTGCTCGTGGCGCGGCTGCACGTCGATCTGTGCAGGCTGAACAGCGCCATCTGTTGACGTTTCCCGCCGCCGTACGGCCGTGAGCCACGGCGCGCGACGCCGTGCGCCCACTTTCCGACCCTTTCCGACAGGAGCCCGCGACCATGGCCATCGAGGTCCGCATCCCGACCATCCTCCGCACGTACACCAACGGTGAGAAGGCGGTGGAGGGCAAGGGGAACACCCTCGCCGAGCTGTTCGCCGACCTCGAAACCCGGCACGCGGGCGTCGAGGCCCGCATCGTGGACAACGGCCAGCTGCGCCGCTTCGTCAACGTGTACCTGAACGACGAGGACGTCCGTTTCGTGGACGGCATCAACACCAAGCTGTCCGACGGCGACACCGTGACGATCCTGCCGGCCGTGGCCGGCGGCATGCGCTGATCGGTCGCTGAGCAGCGATGCGCTACGACTCCCCGCTGGCCGCGGTGGGCAACACCCCCTTGGTGCGCCTGCCGCGGCTCTCGCCGTCCGCCGACGTCCGGATCTGGGCCAAGCTGGAGGACCGCAACCCCACCGGCTCGGTCAAGGACCGCCCCGCGCTGCACATGATCGAGCAGGCGGAGAAGGACGGCCGGCTGACCCCGGGCTGCACGATCCTGGAGCCCACCTCCGGCAACACCGGCATCTCGCTGGCCATGGCCGCCAAGCTCAAGGGCTACCGCATGGTGTGCGTGATGCCCGAGAACACCTCGCAGGAGCGCCGGGACCTGCTGGGCATGTGGGGCGCCGAGATCATCTCCTCGCCGGCGGCGGGCGGCTCCAACACCGCCGTGCGCGTGGCCAAGGAACTGGCCGCCGAGCACCCCGACTGGGTGATGCTCTACCAGTACGGCAACCCGGACAACGCCGGCGCCCACTACGCCACGACGGGTCCGGAGATCCTCGCCGACCTGCCGTCGATCACCCACTTCGTCGCGGGCCTCGGCACCACCGGCACCCTGATGGGCGTCGGCCGCTACCTGCGCGAGCACCGGCCGGGCATCCAGATCGTCGCCGCCGAACCGCGCTACGACGACCTCGTCTACGGCCTCAGGAACCTCGACGAGGGCTTCGTACCGGAGCTGTACGACGCGTCGGTCCTCACCACCCGCTTCTCGGTCGGCTCGGCCGACGCGGTCACCCGCACCCGTGAACTCCTCCAGCAGGAGGGTATCTTCGCGGGCGTCTCCACCGGCGCCGCCCTGCACGCGGCGATCGGCGTGGGCCGCAAGGCGGTCAAGGCGGGGGAGTCCGCCGACATCGTCTTCATCGTGGCCGACGGCGGCTGGAAGTACCTGTCCACCGGCGTCTACACGGCGGCCACCACCGAGGAGGCCATCGAGACGCTCCAGGGCCAGCTCTGGGCGTAACGCCGTAACACCGCATTAACGCGCATCAAGCGGTCACCAGCCCCCTCTCATGAGGGGGCTAAGCCATTCCTATGGCGAGGCAAAGAAATCCCCCCGGTACTGCCGGTCCCGGCCCCGCCGGAGCTACGTTCCTCGGCGCACCCTGTCATGTCACGCTCACTCGGCGCCATGACAGGTGTCTGCGAGTGTCATGCTCATGACTGCGCGGCACCGCCGCTACGCGCGTCACGGGCCTGCCAATCCAGTGAAATCCCCACTTCAACCGGAGGCAGCACCCCATGCGTGAGTCACGCCCGAGCAGCCGGAGACGGAGTCTGCGAAGACTCGTCGCCGTCGCCTTCCCCGCCCTCGCCCTCACCGTCGCCGGACTCACCGCGGCACCCACGGCAGGGGCGGCCCAGGCGGCCACAGCTCCCGCGCCCCACACCTCCAAGGTGACGCAGAACAGCAAGGCCCTGACCGCCCCGCAGCGGCAGGCGTTCCACTCGACCGGCAAGGCCGGCCAGAAGGTGCCGACCCAGCACCTGTGCGCCACCGCCAAGCCCGGCGAGGCGTCCTGCTTCGCGCAGCGCCGCACCGACATCAAGCAGCGGCTCGCCGCGGCGCTCGCCGCCGCCACCCCCTCCGGCCTCTCGCCGGCCAACCTGCACAGCGCCTACAACCTGCCGACGTCGGCCGGTTCGGGCATGACCGTCGGCATCGTCGACGCCTACAACGACCCCAACGCCGAGTCGGACCTGGCCACTTACCGCTCCACCTACGGCCTGTCCGCCTGCACCAAGGCCAACGGCTGCTTCAAGCAGGTCAGCCAGACCGGTTCCACCACCTCGCTGCCGACCAACGACACCGGCTGGGCCGGTGAAGAGATGCTCGACATCGACATGGTCAGCGCGGTCTGCCCGAACTGCAGCATCGTCCTGGTCGAGGCCAACTCCGCCACCGACTCCGACCTCGGCACCGCCGAGAACGAGGCCGTCGCGCTCGGCGCCAAGTTCGTCTCCAACAGCTGGGGCGGCTCCGAGTCCTCCGCCCAGACCAGCGAGGACTCCCAGTACTTCAAGCACCCGGGCGTCGCGATCACCGTCTCCGCGGGCGACTCCGCCTACGGCGCCGAGTACCCGGCGACCTCCCAGTACGTGACCGCCGTCGGCGGCACCGCGCTCTCCACCGCCTCCAACTCCCGCGGCTGGACCGAGTCCGTCTGGAACACCTCCAGCACCGAGGGCACCGGCTCCGGCTGCTCGGCGTACGACCCGAAGCCGAGCTGGCAGACCGACACCGGCTGCTCCAAGCGCATGGAGGCCGACGTCTCCGCGGTCGCCGACCCGGCCACCGGTGTGGCGGTCTACGACACCTTCGGCGGCTCCGGCTGGGCGGTCTACGGCGGCACCAGCGCCTCCTCGCCGATCATCGCGAGTGTCTACGCCCTCGCGGGCACCCCGGGCTCCAGTGACTACCCGGCGAAGTACCCGTACCAGCACACGAGCAACCTGTACGACGTGACGAGCGGCAACAACGGCTCCTGCTCTCCGTCGTACTTCTGCACCGCGGGCACCGGCTACGACGGCCCGACCGGCTGGGGCACCCCGAACGGCACCGCCGCCTTCACCTCCGGCGGCAGCAGCGGCGGCAACACGGTGACCGTCACCAACCCGGGCAGCCAGTCCACCACCACGGGCGGCTCGGCCAGCCTGCAGATCAAGGCCTCCGACAGCGGCAGCGCCTCCCTGACCTACAGCGCCTCCGGCCTGCCGACCGGCCTGTCGATCAACAGCTCCACCGGCCTGATCTCCGGCACGGCGTCCACCGCGGGCACCTACCAGGTCACCGTCACCGCGACCGACTCGACCGGCGCGACCGGCTCGACCTCCTTCACCTGGACCGTCGGCACCTCCGGCGGCGGCTGCACCTCCTCCCAGCTGGTGGCGAACCCGGGCTTCGAGTCGGGCAGCACCGGCTGGACCGCGACCAGCGGCGTCATCACCAACGACACCGGTGAGGCGGCCCACAGCGGCTCGTACAAGGCATGGCTCGACGGCTACGGCTCCAGCCACACCGACACCCTGTCCCAGTCGGTGACCATCCCGGCCGGCTGCAAGGCGAGCTTCACCTTCTACCTGCACATCGACACCGCCGAGACCGGCAGCACCGCGTACGACAAGCTGACGGTGAGCGCCGGTTCGACGACCCTGGCGAGCTACTCGAACCTCAACGCCAACTCGGGTTACGCGCAGAAGACCTTCGACCTGTCCTCGTTCGCGGGCCAGACGGTCACCCTGAAGTTCAACGGTGTCGAGGACTCCTCCCTCCAGACCAGCTTCGTCATCGACGACACGGCCGTGACGACCAGCTGATCCGCACCGCCTGAACCACCCGGACCACCCGTGATCCCGCACGCGGAAGGAAATATTCCGCGTGCGGGATCCGTTCGTCGTGCCGGTACGTCTCATCTGCACCAGGCGGCCGACTCCCCACGGCCACGGCAGAAAGGCGAAACCCATGCGTCGTAGCGCGACGTCCCTCGCAGCCCTCGCGGCCGCGGTGCTGCTGCTCGCCGGATGCGGCTCCAAGAGCGGCACGAGCGACCAGGGAGGCAAGGGCGGCAAGGGCACGGACACCGGAAGTGCCGGCACGGTCTCGCCCTCGGCACCGGCCGGCGGCTGTGCCTCCACCGTCGAGCTGAAGGCGACCGACGCCGGCCGCACGGTCTGCGTGGCCAAGGGCGGCGAGGTCCGGCTGACCCTGGAGGGCACCAAGTCCCGCCCCTGGAAGCCGGTCCAGGCGAGCGGCACCGCCCTGAAGGCGATCAACACCGGCTTCGTCATCCGGCCGGGCCAGGCCACGGCCGCCTACCACGCCGTGGCGGCCGGCACCGAGAAGCTGACCACGTCCCGCCCGCTGTGCGCGCAGCCGACGAAGCCCGGCGGGGTGTCGTGCATGGGCATCCAGGAGTGGGCGGTCACGGTGACCGTGAAGTAGGGGTGCTCAGCCCGCCAGATGCCGGACCTGGTCCCACAGCACCGGGTCCACCACACCCACCCGGCGCCGGAAGTCGCCGACCGGCACTTCGCGCAGTTCGTCGGTCTCCAGGAAGCTGGGCCTGCCCCGGGCGTCGCCGACCGCGCCCGGGGGCAGCGGGATCACCCCGGACCGCTCGTCGTGGTACTTGCTGGTGATCTTCGCGACCGTGGCCCGGTTCCCGCGCACCGCCAGCACCAGACACGGCCGGTCCTTCGCCCTCCCGTCGCCCGCCACCGCCCTATCCGACGCGCTACGCGCGGCCCCCTTTGATTCTTTCCGGTCCTCGTAGGGGACGTCCGCCCACCAGATGTCCCCCGGGACGGGCCGTCCGTCACGCGCGCGCGTACCGGCGCGCCCCGGCGGCCGCAGCCGCCGACCACCGGGCCGGCGGCCGCGGCCCCAGCCGTCGACGAGCGTGGCGACCAGCGCGAGCAGTACCACCGCCGCGAGCGCCAGCCACCAGGACGTGTCCATACGACGACGTTACCGGCGCGCGCTGCGGATCGCGCGCCCTTGGTGTTCCTTCTGCGCCCCCTTTCCAGCCGAACCGGTGACAGCGCAGGTGAGTTCGCCCACAACGGCCCTTTGCGGAGGAGCGACCCGCGCTTTCGCGCCTTACGCTCGACAAACCGCACGACCCCCGTTTTCCCACCCATTTGATCTTGCCGTTCTGATCTTCACCGCCAACGGAGGTTTCTGCTTCATGAAGCTCACCGTCGTCGGCTGCTCGGGGTCGTTCCCGTCCGCGGAATCGGCCTGTTCGAGCTACCTCGTCGAGGCCGACGGCTTCCGGCTGCTTCTCGACATGGGCAACGGCGCCCTGGGCGAGCTGCAGCGCCACTGCGGTCTCTACGACCTCGACGCGATCTTCCTCAGCCATCTGCACGCCGACCACTGCATCGACATGCTCGCGTACTTCGTCGCGCGGTACTACCGCCACGACGGCGGCCGCTGCGACCCCATCCCGGTCTACGGCCCCGAAGGCACCGAGCACCGCCTCACCACGGCGTACGCCGACACCCCTTCCGCCTCCTCGATGAGCGAGGTCTTCGACTTCCACACGGTCAAGCCCTCCACGTTCGAGATCGGCCCCTTCACGGTCCACACCGACCTGGTCCGCCACCCCGTCGAGGCGTACGGCATCCGCGTCGAGCACGCCGGGAAGTCCCTGACGTACTCCGGGGACACGGGCGTCACCGAGGCCCTGGACGAGCTGGCCCGGGACACCGACCTGTTCCTGTGCGAGGCCGCGTTCACGCACGGCAAGGAAGACATCCCCGACCTCCACCTCAACGGCCGCGAGGCGGGTGAGTCGGCCGCGCGCGCCGGCGCCCGGCGCCTGGTCCTCACCCACATCCCGCCGTGGACCGACCCGGAGGCCAACCTCCGTGACGCGCGCGCGGTGTTCGGCGGGCCGGTGGACCTGGCCGCGCCCCGGGCGACGTACGAGATCTGAGACCACGCACGAGAAAGGCCCCGGAACCGTACGGGTTCCGGGGCCTTCGCGTGGAGTGCTATGCCTTCGTCAGGTCCTCGACCTCTTCATCGGGCTCGCGGCCCGGGGTGGGGAGGTTGAACCTGGTGATCGCGAAGCGGAACACCACGTAGTAGACCGCCGCGAACACCAGGCCGATCGGGATGATCAGCCAGGGCTTGGTCGCGAGGTTCCAGTTGAGCGCGTAGTCGATGAAGCCCGCGGAGAAGGTGAAGCCCGCGTGCACGCCGAGCGCCCAGGTGATCGCCATGGACAGGGCCGTCAGCACCGCGTGGATCGCGTACAGCATCGGGGCGATGAACATGAAGGAGAACTCGATGGGCTCGGTGACACCGGTGACGAAGGACGTCAGCGCGAGGGAGATCATCATGCCCAGCACGGCCTTGCGGCGCTCGGGGCGGGCGGAGTGCGCGATGGCGAGCGCGGCGGCCGGCAGACCGAACATCATGATCGGGAAGAAGCCCGACATGAACATACCGGCGTGCGGGTCACCGGCGAAGAAGCGGTTGAGGTCACCGTGGACGATCTGACCGGCGGAGTTCTTGTAGTCGCCGATCTGGAACCAGGAGACGGTGTTCACGAACTGGTGCATGCCGACCGGGATCAGCGCACGGTTGACCAGACCGAACAGTCCCGCGCCCAGCGCGCCGAGACCGGTGATCCACTCACCGGCGTTGGAGATGCCCTCACCGATGGGCTTCCAGACCAGACCGAAGAAGACACCCATGAGCGTGCCGACGAAGGCCATGATGATCGGCACCAGCCGGCGGCCGTTGAAGAAGCCGAGCCAGTCCACCAGCTTCTTGCGGTGGTAGCGCTGCCACAGCACCGCGGCGAACAGACCCATCAGGATGCCGCCGAGCACACCCGGGTTGTTGTAGGTGGCCTCGACTATCTTGCCGCTCTCGATGTGCTGCTGGGTCAGCGGGAACGCCTTCAGCACGTTGCTGTAGACCAGGAAACCGACCAGGGCGGCGAGCGCCGTCGAGCCGTCGGACTTCTTGGCGAAGCCGATCGCGACACCGATGCAGAACAGCATCGGAAGGTTGTCGAAGATCGCACCACCGGCCGTGGCGAACACCGCCGTGACCTTGTCGGGCAGGTGCAGCTTGTCATGGACGTCCTGCTGCCCCAGACGCAGCAGGATGCCCGCCGCCGGCAGTACGGCGATCGGCAGCTGGAGACTGCGGCCGACCTTCTGCAGGCCCTGGAACAGGCCGGATCCCCGCTTCTTCGCGGGAGCCGCCGTGGCGGTGGCGGTGCTCATGGTGGGTTCCTCCATCGGTGGTGGTCTACACCACTCAGTGGTGTAGACCTGTTGTAGCACGATGAAGGTGGGATAAGGAACCACGAAATCCGCTACCGGAACGCTACGCGGTGTGCCGGTGTGCTAAGGGGGACCGGGCCCGGCTCAGGCCTTGGTGATGTCCTCGACCTCGTCCTCGGGCTCCCGGCCCGGGGTCTTCAGATCGAACCTCGTGATCGCGAACCGGAAGACGACGTAATAGACCGCCGCGAAGCACAGGCCGATCGGAATGATCGCCCATGGTCTCGTCGCCAGGTTCCAGTTGATCACGTAGTCGATCAGGCCCGCCGAGAAGCTGAAGCCGTCGTGCACCCCGAGGCCCCACGTCACCGCCATCGACACACCGGTGAGCACGGCGTGGGCGGCGTACAGCAGGGGCGCGATGAAGAGGAAGGAGTACTCGATGGGCTCGGTGATGCCCGTCACGAACGACGTCAGCGCCACCGAGAGCATGAGACCGCCGACCTCCTTGCGACGGCTCGGCCGCGCGCAGTGCGTGATGGCCAGCGCGGCGGCCGGCAGCGCGAACATCATGATCGGGAAGAAGCCCGAGGTGAACTGACCCGCGTGCGGGTCGCCGGCCAGGAACATGTTGATGTCGCCGTGCACCACCGTGCCGTCCGGCTTGGTGAAGCTGCCGAACTGGAACCAGATGGGCACGTTCAGGAACTGGTGCAGGCCGACCACCAGCAGCGCGCGGTTCGCCAGCCCGAAGACGCCCGCGCCCCAGGCGCCCGCGTCCCGCAGCCAGTGGCTGAAGCTCTCCAGCCCGCTGCCGATCGGCGGCCAGATCCACAGGCACAGCGCCGCGAACACGATCGCGACGAACGCCATCAGGATCGGCACCAGCCGGCGGCCGTTGAAGAAGCCCAGCCAGTCCACCAGCCTCGTGCGGTGGAACCGCGCCCAGAAGAACGCGGCCAGCAGACCCATCACGATGCCGCCGAAGACACCCGGGTTCTGGAAGGTGTAGGGCGTCACCGACCCCACGCCCACACCGGTGCTGACCTGACAGCCGACCTGCGCGACCGCCTTCGAGCCGCCCGGACAGGACTCGGGGAACTGGTGCAGCACGCCGTAGTAGACGAGGAACCCGGCCACCGCCGCGAGCGCCGTCGAGCCGTCCGCCTTCTTCGCCATGCCGATGGCCACGCCCACGCAGAACAGCAGCGGCAGGCCGAGCGAGCCGTCGAGCAGGGCACCGCCCGCGCCCGTCATCACCTTGGACACGTTCGTCCAGCCCAGTCCGTCCTTGCCGAACACGTCCGGCTGGCCGAGGCGGTTGAGGATGCCCGCCGCGGGCAGCACCGCGATCGGCAGCTGGAGGCTGCGGCCCATCTTCTGCAGACCCTGGAAGGCGCGGTTCCAGCGGGCGCGGGCGGGGCTCACCTCGGCCTCTGTGCTCATCGGTTGGCGACCGCCTGTCCTGTGGTGTAGACCAGTCGTGGACGATTGAGTTTGCTGTGACGTCATCCTTCGGTACGCACGGCGCAATCGCTCGCGAAGTTGGGCCAACTGTGCGTGAGGAGACCAAATGGCCAGCAAGGCTGAGAAGATCGTCGCCGGCCTCGGCGGTATCGACAACATCGACGAGATCGAGGGCTGCATCACCCGGCTGCGCACCGAGGTGCACGACGCCGCCAAGGTCGACGAGGCCGCCCTGAAGGCCGCCGGCGCCCACGGCGTCGTCAAGATGGGCACCGCCATCCAGGTCGTCATCGGCACCGACGCCGACCCCATCGCCGCGGAGATCGAAGACATGATGTGAACCTCACCGGTTCACCTGTAAGGGGCTCTTCCCGACGCGGGAGGAGCCCCTTCCCCATGTGCGGCTAGGCTCGTCGCCATGTCTCGCATCGACGGCCGTACCCCCGAACAGCTCCGCCCGGTCACCATCCAGCGCGGGTGGAGCAAGCACGCCGAGGGCTCCGTCCTCGTCTCCTTCGGCGACACCAAGGTGTTCTGCACCGCCTCCGTGACCGAGGGCGTCCCGCGCTGGCGCAAGGGCAGCGGCGAGGGCTGGGTCACCGCGGAGTACGCCATGCTGCCCCGCGCCACCAACACCCGCGGCGACCGCGAGTCCGTCAAGGGCAAGATCGGCGGCCGTACCCACGAGATCTCCCGCCTCATCGGCCGCTCCCTGCGCGCCGTCATCGACTACAAGGCGCTTGGCGAGAACACCATCGTCCTCGACTGCGACGTCCTCCAGGCCGACGGCGGCACCCGCACGGCCGCGATCACCGGCGCGTACGTCGCGCTCGCCGACGCCGTCGCCTGGGCCCAGGGCCGCAAGCTGATCAAGGCCGGCCGGCAGCCGCTCACCGGCACGGTCTCCGCCGTCTCGGTCGGCATCGTCGGCGGCGTCCCCCTCCTCGACCTCTGCTACGAGGAGGACGTGCGCGCCGAGACCGACATGAACGTCGTCTGCACCGGCGACGGCCGTTTCGTCGAGGTCCAGGGCACCGCCGAGGCCGAGCCCTTCGCCCGTGACGAACTGAACGCCCTGCTCGACCTCGCCGTCAGCGGCTGCGACGAACTGGCCCGGATCCAGCGCGCCACGCTGGACGCCACGCTCGGGAAGTAAAGCGCGGACCAACGGGAGGGGTGCGCGGGGGCAACCCGCGCACCCCTTCCCGGCGTCCTTCGGGTACAGCAGCCCAACCAGGGGAGGGGACCACCACCATGGCCGTCAGCCGACGCCGCCGTCTCACCGCCGTCGCCGTCGTCGCGGCGACCGTCGCGCTCACCGCTGGCCTGACCACCGGATGCGACAGCGTCGGCAAGGCCCTCGACTGCGTGCACACCGCCGACTCCATCGCGGACAGCGTCACCGGCCTGCAACAGGCCGTGGAGAACGCGGCGAACGACCCGACCCAGGCCGACGACTCGCTGAACTCCATCGAGAAGAACCTCGACAGGATCGGCGACAAGACCGACCACGCGGACGTCAACAAGGCGGTGGACGACGTGAAGAAGGCGGTGGGCAACGTCCGAACGGCCATCAGGAACGGTGACCGCACTCCGGACGTGAGCCCGGTGACGGACGCGGCGGGTGAACTGACCAAGGTGTGCACCAAGTGACCTAGGGGCGCGGGGCTGTATCGACATGCGGCTCTGCCGCGCGGGCGCGAACAACCACAACCACCCGCGCCCGCCGACGGCGCTCAGTACTCCCGGTCCCGGCGTTCCTGCCGCAGCTCGCGCCGCGCTTCGCGCCGCTCCACCCGCTCCTGCCGCCGCTGCTCCTTGAGGCGGAGCCGTTCCGCCCGGGTCACCTTGCGCTCCACGCCGACCCCGCCCCAGAAGGCGAAGCCCCCGATGACCACCCGCGGCGCGCCCGGCTCCGGCGGGTCGTCGTCACGGGGGTGCTCGAAACCGCCCATGACGCCGATGCCCCGGACCACGACCTCGACCCCCGGCGGCACGACGACCTGCACGCCGCCCATGATCGCCACGCAGTTGATCTCGACCTCGCGGTCCGCGAAGTTCGCCTCGCGCAGATCGATCTCGCCGCCGCCCATGAACGCGAAACAGCTGAACCGCTTCGGCACCGTCCAGCGGCCCTTGCGCTCGAACCCCGACAGGATCGCCACCCCGCCCGCCGAGGACCCCTCGCCGCCGACGATCCGGGACGCCCAACCCCCGCTCTCCGCAGGCGCCTTGGTGAACGACACCGGCGCGGGCGGCGCCGCCGCGGCGGCCGTCGGCAGATCGCGGGTGAGCGGGGTCAGCTCGCCGTAGGTGCGCGCCCGGTAGGTCGCCTCCAGCCGCTCCTCGAACTCCGCCATGTCGAGCCGGCCCTCGGCCAGCGCGTCCCGCAGCACCTCGGCCACCCGCTCACGGTCGGCGTCGGAGGCCCGCAGGTCGGGGGCGGGAGCAGGGGCCCGGTGGTCCCAGGCCGCGTCGTCGGTCATGACAGCAGCCTACGAGACGGCCTTCTCCGCGTACATCTTCGCGATGACGGCCTCGATGTCCGGCTCCCGCACCGACAGGTCCACCAGCGGATACCGCGCCGCCAGATGCGCCACGAGCGGCGCCGCCGACTGCCCCGCCGGGAACGCCAGCGACTGCCGGGGCCCCTCGACCCGCACCACCCGCGCCCCGGGCACCTCCACCGGCGGCAGCTCCCGCTCCAGGTCCACCACCAGCGTCCGCTCGCTCTCCCCGGCCTCGTGCAGCCCCGCGAGCGGGCCGTCGTACATCAGCCGGCCATGGTCGATCACCATCACCCGCGAGCACAACTGCTCGATGTCCTGAAGGTCATGAGTGGTCAACAGCACCGTCGTGCCGCGCTCGGCGTTCAACTCCCGCAGAAACCCCCGTACCTTGGCCTTCGACACGACGTCCAGGCCGATCGTCGGCTCGTCCAGGTACAGCACCTCGGGATCGTGCAGCAGCGCCGCAGCGATGTCCCCGCGCATCCGCTGGCCCAGCGACAGCTGCCGCACCGGCACGTCCAACAGGTCACCCAGCTCCAGGAGTTCGACGCAGCGGTCGAGGTTCTCCCGGTAACGGGCCTCGGGGATGCGGTACATGCGGTGCGCCAGCCGGTACGAGTCGATCAGCGGCAGGTCCCACCACAGCGTCGTACGCTGCCCGAACACCACCCCGATCCGCCGCGCGAGCCGCGTCCGCTCCCGGGACGGATCGATGCCCGCCACCCGCAGCCGGCCGCCGCTCGGCGTCAGGATGCCGGTCAGCATCTTGATCGTGGTCGACTTCCCGGCGCCGTTCGGCCCGATGTAGCCGACCATCTCGCCGCGCGCCACGGAGAACGACAGCGAGTCCACCGCCCGCACCTCGCGCCGCTCCCGCTTCATGAACCCGGTCCGCTTGCGCACCTCGAAGACCTTCTCGACGTCTTCGAGCATGATGAAGTCACTGTCCGGCACGTGCTAGCTCCCTGTGCTCCGGTACGAACGAAGTCCCGCCCGCCACGCCAGCCCCGCCAGCGCACAGCAGCCCGCCGCGACCAGCGGAGGCGTGAACGCCACCCACCCGGGCAGGTCCAGCGGATACGGCCGCCCCAGCACGTACGTCGCGGGCAGCCAGTTGACGAAGGCCAGCGGCAGCACGAACGTCACCCCGCGCACCAGCTCCTTCGCGAACACCGTCGGCGGATACTGCAGCAGCGTCGTCCCGCCGTACGTGAAGGCGTTCTGCACCTCGGAGGCGTCCTGCGCCACGAACTGGAACGCCGCCCCCGCCACGAACACCGCGCAGAAGATCGCGAAACCGCTCGCCACCGTCACCGGCATCAGCAGCAGCTTCAGCGGCGTCCAGTCGATCCCCACCCGGGTCAGCGCCCAGCCCAGCACCAGCGAGCCCTGCACCACCCGGCCGAGCCGCCGCAGCGCGAACCGGTCGGCGGCCACCTGCGCCAGCACCGGCACCGGCCGCACCAGCAGCGTGTCCAGCGTGCCGTCCCGCACCCGCCGCCCCAGCCGGTCCATCGAGCCGATCGCCAGATCCGCCAGCCCGAAGGACACGGCCGACAGCCCGTACAGGAACGCCACCTCCGCCAGCGTGTACCCGCCGAGCGCGTGCACCCGCGAGAACATCAGCATGATCGCGACGAAGTCGAAGAAGGTCGCCGCGAAGTTCCCGAACGTGGTCATGGCGAACGACGCCCGGTAGGACATCGTGGACCGCACCCACATCCCGGCGATCATCCCGTACGCCCGCACCCCCGCGAACACGCGGCCGCGCTCACCCACCCTGGACCACCACCCGCCGTGTCGCCGCCGACTGCAACAGCCGGCCCAGCCCCAGCAGCACCGCCGCCCACGCTCCCTGGAACAGATACGTCCGCAGCGGATCCGCGTGCCCCAGCAGCACGTCCGCCGGACCCTGCAGCAGAGACGACCACGGCAGCGCCCGTACGACCTCGCCGAGCGCGCCCGGAAAGACGTTCAGCGGCAGCAGCATCCCGCTGCAGAAGTAGCCCGCCAGCCACATCATCTGGCTCACGCCCGTGCCGTCCAGCAGCCAGAACGCGCTCAGCGCCACCAGGTAGCGGATCCCGAAGCCGACCACCATCGCCAGCACGACCGCGACGAGGAACGCCAGCCAGGTGCCGGCGTCCGTGGGCAGGTACGCCGGAAAACACAGCGCCCCGAAGACGAAGGGGATCACGCCCCGCCCCAGCAGCTGGAAGAAGGCCCGGCCCAGATCGGCGGCGAGCCACCACAGCTGGAGGTCGGCGGGCCGGTAGAGATCGATCGCCACGTCCCCCGTACGGATACGATCCATCAGCTCCTCCTCGACGCCCCCGCCCCCGATCGCGAGCGTCGACAGGAAGGCCTGCCCGAGCCAGACGTAGGTCACGACCTGCGCCTCGTCATACCCCCCGAGGTGCGGCTTCGCGTCCCACAGGGCGCGGTACGTGTACACGAGGATCAGTCCGAAGACCGTGTTCGTGAACACCCCTGCCGCAGTGGCCGCCCGATACGTCGCGTACCGTCTGAATCCCCCCGCTGCGACGGCCACGTACAACCGTCCCGCGCCCACGCCAGTCCACCTCCCGGGACCGCTCGACACCGAAGCGCAGGAGCCTAGTCCGGAGGCCCGGCGGCCGGCCACGCATTTTCGTGCCCGAACCGTGCCGGAATCCGGGAACGGAACGCCAGGTGCGAGAGTCTTCACTCCGGGGGCGTAGAAGGCGTACGAGGCGTACGGAAACGACGTACGACGAAACAGGAGTCCGTGCACGACATGAGCGACGAGCCACAGCCGCAGGAACCGAAGGAAGGCGTGGCGCCGGAAAAGCCGCTGCCGGCTGCGACAGGGGAGGCCGAAAAGCCCTCCGGTCCGGCCCGGGACGAGAAGGCCGACGAGGGGGCGGAGACGAGGGAACCGGCTTCGGCCACCCCCACGCCCACGCCTGCCCCTTCGACCGAGCCGGAGGAGTCCGCACGGACTGAGCAGGGAGACTCGGCGCGGGCCGAGCAGGCCGAGCAGGGCGAGCAGGGCGGAGTCGGCCGGACGGGTGAACCGACGGCGTCCGAGGCCCGCTCGGCCCAGGACCGCACCGCCTCGATGGCCCGCGCCCGCCAGGCGGCGCGCGGGGGGCGCACGGAGTCCGACGCGACGACCTCCACCGGCCCCGACGACGCGGCTCCGGCTTCCGGTGCGGCGGGCGGTGGCAGTGGCAGCGTCGGTGGCTCCGGTGCCGAGAAGCCCCAGTCTCCCGAGAGCACGCAGGTGCTGCGGCGCGTCGGTGCGCCCCGGGGACCCCAGGAGGACGCGCCGAACGCGTCGGCCGGGGCAGGTCAGGGCCCCGGTGAGCCGCGGACGCCCGAGACCACCCAGGTCCTGCGCCGGGTCGGCGCACCCCGCCCGGGCGAGCCCGGTGTCACCGGTGATCCCGCCGGCACCGGCACGAAGCCGGGCACCGCGTCCCGCACCGCCCGGACGGCCGGAGCGCTCGGCGCCGCCGGCACGGCCGCGGCCGCCGCCGCGGGTGCCGCGAACGCCGCCGGCCAGGCGGGTGCCGTGGGTGCCGTGGGCTCCGCGGCAGGCGCGGGCACCCGACGCCCCGGCCCCGGCAACGGCCCCCGTACCGCCCCCGCCGGCCCCTCCAGTCCCTCCTCCTCCGAGGACGCCACCGCCCTCCTCGCCGCAGCCGACGGCCCCGCCGGTGCGCCCGGCGGACCCAGCGGTCCCGGCGACGGCGGAGGCAAGGGCGGCAAGGGGAAGAAGAAGCGGCCCAAGCGGACCGGGTGGCGGCGGATCATCCCCACCTGGCGCATGGTGCTCGGCACCTTCCTCTTCGGCGTGCTCCTGATCATCGGCCTGTTCTTCCTCGGCTACTCGATGGTCAACATCCCGCCCGCCAACGCCCTCGCGACCAAGCAGAGCAACGTCTACCTCTACGCCGACGGCTCCCAGCTCGCCCGCGACGGCCAGATCAACCGCGAGAACGTCAACCTCGCCCAGGTCTCCAAGGACGCCCAGCACGCCGTACTGGCCGCCGAGGACCGCGACTTCTACACCGAGTCGGCCGTCGACCCCAAGGCGATGCTGCGCGCCGCCTGGAACACCGCGACCGGCAAGGGCACGCAGTCCGGCTCGACGATCACCCAGCAGTACGTGAAGAACTACTACCTGGCCCAGGAACAGACGGTCACCCGTAAGGCCAAGGAGTTCTTCATCGCGATCAAGCTGGACCGGCAGAAGTCCAAGAACGAGATCCTTGAGGGCTACCTCAACACCAGCTACTTCGGCCGCAACGCCTACGGCATCCAGTCCGCCGCCCAGGCCTACTACGGCGTCGACGCCCAGAACCTCGACCCGGCCCGCGCCGCCTACCTCGCCGCGCTCGTCAACGCGCCCAGCGAGTACGACGTCGTGGCCCACCCCGAGAACAAGGCCGCGGCCGTCGCCCGCTGGAACTACGTCCTGGACGGCATGGTCAAGAAGGGCTGGCTCAGCGCCTCCAAGCGCGCCGGGATGACGTTCCCGATGCCGAAGGAGCAGACGGTCTCCACGGGCATGTCCGGCCAGCGCGGCTACCTCGTCGAGGCGGTCAAGCACTACCTGACCACCAACAACATCCTCACCGACGACCAGCTCGCGACCGGCGGCTACCGCATCACCACCACCATCCAGAAGGGCCGGCAGGACGCCTTCGTCAAGGCGGTGAACGACCAACTGGTCGCCAAGCTGGACAAGAAGAACAACAAGGTCGACAACTACGTCCGGGCCGGCGGCGCCTCCGTCGACCCCAAGACGGGCGAGGTCGTCGCGATGTACGGCGGCATCGACTACGTGAAGCAGTACACCAACGGCGCGACCCGCGGTGACTTCCAGGTCGGCTCGACGTTCAAGCCGTTCGTGTTCACCTCCGCGGTGCAGAACGGCTCGACCACGCAGGACGGCCGCCAGATCACGCCGAACACGGTGTACGACGGCACCAACGAGCGGCCCGTGCAGGGCTGGAGCGGCGGCACCTACGCCCCGCAGAACGAGGACCAGAAGTCGTACGGCCAGATCACGGTCACCAAGGCCACGGACCTGTCCGTGAACGCGGTGTACGCGCAGATGGCGGTCGACGTCGGCCCGTCCAAGGTCAAGCAGACCGCGATCGACCTCGGCATCCCCTCCGGCACCCCGGACCTCCAGCCGTACCCGTCGATCGCCCTCGGCACCGCCACCGCCAGCGTCCTGGACATGGCGGAGGGGTACGCGACGCTCGCCAACCACGGCAAGCACGGCCAGTACTCCCTGGTGAAGAAGCTCACCAGGGACGGCGGCACGGCCGAGATCAAGCTGCCCGACCCGACGGTCAAGCAGGCCGTCAGCCGGGAGGCCGCCGACACCACCACGGCGATGCTCCAGAGCGTGGTCGAGAACGGCACCGCCTCGGCCGCGCAGGCCGCGGGCCGTCCGACAGCCGGCAAGACCGGCACCGCCGAGAGCGACACCGCCGCCTGGTTCGCGGGCTACACCCCCGACCTGGCCACCGTCGTCGCCGTCATGGGCCAGGACCCGGTGACCGCCCAGCACAAGTCGCTGTACGGCGCCCTCGGCCTGCCGCGCATCAACGGCGGCGGTGCGCCGACCCAGATCTGGACGCAGTACACGCAGGCCGCGCTCCAGGGCACCCCGGCCTCCGACTTCGACCTCCAGCTCGCGTCGGGCGCCGACCAGCCGCAGGCGCCCAGCACCGGCACCTCGGCCACGCCGGGCACGACCGGCGGCCAGAACACCGGCGGCACCACCACCGGCACCCCCACCACCGGCGGTACGACCGCGAGCCCGACCACCGGCGGCACCACCACCGGCACCCCGACCACCGGCGGCACGACCACCACCGGCGGCGGCACCGGCACGACGGGCGCCACCACGACCGGCGGCGGCACCGGCACAACAGGCGCCACCACCGGCGGGAACACGACGACCGGCGGCGGGACCACCGGCACCGACACGACCGGCGGCACGACCGCCAGTCCCAGCGGCGGCACCCTCGGAGGCGGCGGCACACCCGGCGGCGGCACGACGGGCACGACCAACGCCGGCGCGGGCGGCGGCCCCGGCACATGACGCGGTGACGACAGCAGCAGCCTGACGTCTCAGTGACCGCTGGTCGCCTTCAGCCCGACGACGGCGACCAGCAGGAGACAGACGAAGAAGATCCGGGCGGCGGTGACCGGCTCACCCAGCACCACCATGCCGAGCACCGCCGCCCCGGCCGCCCCGATGCCCACCCACACGCCGTAGGCGGTACCGATGGGCAGGGACTTGGCGGCGTACGACAGCAGCACCATGCTCGCCACGATCCCGGCGCCCGTGAGCACACTCGGGACCAGCCGCGTGAATCCCTCGGTGTACTTCATCCCGATCGACCAGCCGACTTCGAGCAGACCGGCGACGACAAGCAGAACCCAGGCCATGACGGCACCTCCGGGGTATCGAGAGAGATCTCTGAACGGGGTGCGTCGTCTTTTCCTGGTCGTTCAGGCTTTCCTGGTGTCGCGGTCCCGGTACGGCGCGTCTCGTCGGGCTCGCTCCCGAACATAGCAAAGCCCACGCAAAAGGGGCTGGTGACAACCGTCACCAGCC
The DNA here is from genome assembly GCF_042269865.1 of Streptomyces sp. NPDC055966. NCBI lineage: Bacteria > Bacillati > Actinomycetota > Actinomycetes > Kitasatosporales > Streptomycetaceae > Streptomyces > Streptomyces sp. NPDC055966. The sequence goes on along the minus strand of NZ_JBHJYK010000001.1, from coordinate 812,783 downwards.
CCTCTGAGCTGCCGGACTACAGGTACAGGCCGGTCGAGTCCTCGGACCCCTCGAACCGGTCCGCGGCCACGGCGTGCAGATCACGCTCGCGCATGAGCACGTACGCCACACCCCGCACCTCGACCTCGGCCCGGTCCTCCGGGTCGTACAGGACCCGGTCGCCGGGCTCCACGGTCCGTACGTTCTGCCCGACCGCGACGACGTCGGCCCAGGCCAGCCGCCGGCCGACCGCCGCCGTGGCGGGAATCAGAATGCCGCCTCCCGACCGCCGCTCGCCCTCACCGGCGTCCTGCTTGACCAGAACCCGGTCATGCAGCATCCGGATGGGCAGCTTGTCGTGCTGAGGGGTGTTCTCGTTTCTGTTGGCGCTCACGCCTCGAACCTACCTGCCTTCGCCCCGCCCGTCCGCTTCCGGGTCAGCCCTTGCGCCGCCTGCGGCCGACGGCGAACAGCCCGACGACACCGACGGCGAGCAGCGCGACCGGCACGATCCGCTCCAGCCGGGGCGCGCCCTCGTCGTCCACGAACTGCGCCCGCACGTCACTGACCACCCGATTGACCTGCACATACGCCCGCCCGACGGTGTGGTCGAGATGGGCGGCAGCCTTGGCCTTCGCGTCCCCGATGATCGTCTGCGGATGGACCCGCACGCCGATCTCGTCGAGCGTCTCGGCCAGCACTTCGCGGCGGCGCTTGATGTCCGCCTCGATCTGCGCCGGGGTTCTGGTGTCCGACGTGTCCGCCACCGTACGGCCTCCGAAGTCATCTGATGCTGTCCCGGACAGTCTGTCAGCTTCTCCTCCCGCCGCACCGCAAGGCCCCCCGGTTACCCTGGCCCGATGAGCGAGCGACTCCAGCCGGGGGACGTGGCCCCCGCCTTCACCCTCCCGGATGCCGACGGCAACGAGGTCTCCCTGGCCTCCTACGAGGGCCGCAAGGTCATCGTCTACTTCTACCCCGCCGCCCTGACCCCGGGCTGCACCAAGCAGGCCTGCGACTTCACGGACAACCTGGAGGTCCTCGCCTCCGCCGGCTACGACGTCATCGGCATCAGCCCCGACCAGCCGGAGAAGCTCGCGAAGTTCCGCGAGAAGGAGTCCCTGAAGGTCACGCTCCTCGCCGACCCGGACAAGAAGGTCCTCGACGCCTACGGCGCCTTCGGCGAGAAGAAGAACTACGGCAAGACCTACATGGGCGTCATCCGCTCCACGATCGTCGTGGACGAGCACGGCAAGGTCGAACGAGCCCTCTACAACGTCCGCGCCACCGGCCACGTGGCCAAGATCATCAAGGACCTGGGCATCTGAGGGGCCGTATCCGCTGCTGGCGGCTCGCACCGAGGGTGACCTGGTGCGGGCCGCTTTCTCGTGTCGGGGCGTGACTGTCCGATAACCGGTTCGTTACTCCGTACAGGCTGCGAACGCATGCGCGGCCGAAACGGAGGGGGCTCGCATGGGGGCCAGTGCGTACACCAGGGAGCGTCTGGAGGAGGCGGCTCGCGGGGCGCGGACGTTGTCGGAGGCGTTGGAGAGGCTGGGGGTGGATCCGAGGAGTTCGAGGAGGGACTACATCAGGCAGCGGATGAAGAAGCTCGGGGTGGATACGTCGCACTTCGAGCGGGAGGGGGCTAAGTGGACACGCGAGGTTCTTGAGCCAGTGGTGGCAGCATCCGCGAGCGTCAACGAGGTGGTGCGTCGACTCGGGCTCGATGCCGTGGGTGGTCACCAGGCCAACATTGCCCGGCGGATCAAGGCGTACGGGCTCGACACCTCACACTTCACGTCCGTGGTCCGAACTGAGCGGATGAGGCACAACCAACGCCGCCGGACCCCCGCAGAGATCCTCGTAGAGGACGCATCGGGGCATGCTCCGCGCGTCCCGGGACAGCGACTCAAGCGGGCAATGCTGGAGCAAGGGGTGGACGAGAGTTGTTCCCGCTGCGGAATCGAGGCTGTGTGGCAGGGACAGCCGCTGCCACTGGAAGTCGACCACATCAACGGGGACTGGCGGGACAACCGCCCGGTGAACCTCCGCTTCCTGTGCCCCAATTGCCATTCCACGACAGACACGTACCGGGGTCGTGGCAAAGGGCGTCACGGGGGTGGTCGATGAGCGGCGGCAAGCGTCGTCCGCACCCCACGCGCGAGGAGCTGAGCGCTGCGGTTGCCGAGTCGGTCTCCTTGGCGGAGGTGCTGCGTCGCCTGGGACGGCCGGACAACGGTGGGCAACGACTGATGTTGAGGGAACGGATCGCACAGGATTGCCTCACGACAGCCCACTTCGTTGGGCAGGCGCATCAACGGGGGCGTCGTAGCCCGAACGCCAAGAGCTCGGAGGAGGTGTTGGTACGTCACGACGCTGCACATCGGATCAAGACCACGCGTCTGCGCCGTGCGCTTCGCGAAGTGGGCGTACCCGAGCAGTGCGCCGGGTGTGGTGTCGGCGCCGAGTGGCTCGGGAAGCCCATGACGCTGGAGATCGACCACATCAACGGGGACTGGCGCGACAACCGGCGGGAGAACCTTCGTCTGCTCTGCCCCAACTGCCACGCGATCACGAGCACCTGGTGCCGAGGAGGGCGACGAGCGGCTCGGCACGACCAGTAGAGTAGGCGAGGCTGAGGGCCCGTACCCCAGCTGGCTAGAGGGCGCCGGTTTAGGTCCGGTGTGTCGTGGGTTCGAGTCCCACCGGGCCCACACGCTGAGGGGCCGTCCACTTGGGCGGCCCCTCTTCCGGTCTCAGCCCAACAACTCCCGCACCACCGGCACCAGCGCCCGGAACGCCTTCCCCCGATGGCTGATCGCGTTCTTCTCCTCGGCGCTCAGCTCGGCGCACGTCCGGGTCTCGCCGTCCGGCTGGAGGATCGGGTCGTAGCCGAAACCGTTCGTGCCGGCGGGGGCGTGCCGGAGCACGCCCCGCAGCTGTCCCTCGACCACGCGCTCCCTCCCGTCCGGCAGGGCCAGTGCCGCCGCGCAGGCGAAGTGCGCGCCCCGGTGTTCCTCGTCGATGTCGGCGAGCTGGGCCAGCAGCAGTTCCAGGTTGGCCAGGTCGTCGCCGTGTTTGCCCGCCCAGCGGGCGGAGAAGATGCCGGGGGCGCCGTTGAGGACGTCGACGCACAGGCCCGAGTCGTCGGCGACGGCCGGCAGGCCGGTGGCCCGGGCCAGGGCGTGGGCCTTGAGGAGGGCGTTCTCGGCGAAGGTGACGCCGGTCTCCTTGACGTCGGGCACCTCGCGATAGGCGTCCGCGCCGACGAGTTCGTGGGGCAGTCCGGCTTCGGCGAGGATGGCCCTCAGCTCGGTGATCTTTCCGGTGTTACGGGTGGCGAGGATCAGGCGGGTCATGCGCGCCAGTATTCCTCCCCTACAGCTCCGTCTGGCCGCCGCCCTCCAGGCTGCGCAGGTCGAACACCTCGGCCATGCGGGCGAAGCCGCGGTCGCTGGGGTGGAGATGGTCGCCGGAGTCGTAGTCGGGGCGCAGACGGCGGGGGTCGTACGGGTCGCGCAGGGCCTTGTCGAAGTCGACGACCGCGTCGTACACCGTGCCGGTGCGGATCTGCGCGTTGATCTGCTGCCGGACGGCCTCGCGTGTCCCGGTGCAGCCGCGGTGGCCCCGGAAGGGCATCAGGGTGGCCCCCACGACCTTGAGGCCGTGGGCGTGGGCCTGTGCGACGAGCGTGCGCAGGCCGGCGACGATGCGGTCGGGGTCGGCGAGGCCGGGGTTGCGCAGGATGTCGTTGACGCCCAGGTCGATGACGACGACCTTGGTGTTCGGGCGCGAGAGTGCGTCGCGGGCGAAGCGGTCGAGGCCGCTCTGGTTCTCGGGGGGCCGGCCGAGGCCGCTGGCGAGGACCTGGTTGGCGCTGATGCCCTCGTTCACGATGCTGTAGCGCGGCAGCCGGCCTCCGCTCTCCAGTGCCGTGCGCAGCCGGTCCGAGAGGAGGTCGGGCCAGCGGTGGTCGGCGTCGGTGGTGGAGGTGATGCCGTCGGTGATGGAGTCGCCGAAGGCGACGACGGTGCCGTCGGCCTCGTTGCTGAGCACGTCCAGCGCGGTGACGTAGCGCCAGTACGGCGTCTGTGCGGTGTACGGCGTGCCGGTCGCGTCCTCGGTGTGGTCGCCGGTGGCGACGTAGGAGATCTGCCGGGCGTGCGGGTGGTAGGTGACCGGGCCGGAGGGGGTGGGGGAGTAGGTGGTGACGAGGACGTCGCTGTCGTGCGGGACGGCGAGCCGGACGGCGTCGCTGGTGATCTGGTCGCCGGGGGGTACGACGACGCCGGTGGCGCCGTTGAAGGTGAGGCGGCGCATCGACGCGGGGTCGGCCGCGGCGGTGCCGTTCCCGGCGGACAGCGCGACGGAGGCGTGGGTGAGGGTCAGCGGCGACTGGCCGTACAGGTTGGACAGCGTGATCCGGGCGCTGGTGCCGCCGGTGTTGGCGTGCACCACGTTGCGTACCGAGTGGCCCGCCAGGCCCTCGGTCTCGGTGCCGGGTTCGCCGCCGACCGGTGCGGTGGCCCAGGAGCCCACCCAGGTGCCGGTGGAGGCGGGGGCGGCGGAGGAGTCGTGGTGCGGGCGGTCGTCGGTGAGGGTGCCGCGCGCGGTGCCGTCGTCGGCGCCCACGGTGAGGTAGATGACGGCGGATATGGCCACGACCAGCGCGATGAGCGCGGTCATCAGTACATAACCACGACGCTTGGTCACGCTTGTTCTGTTCCCCTCGGGGGATCGGGAGCCCGATGCTCCGACGGTTCCGTTGTTCCGCTGGTGATGGGCCCATGATGCGGTATGGGCCGGGGACAGCTGTCAGGGCCCTGCCCGGAAGTCCCCTGTGGATGGACGCCGGGAACTCTCGTTCCGTTCCGGGAGTCGGTCAGGAAGGGACAATTGTGTGCGGGATCGCCGCACGGGTGGACCGGAACGGGTGGAGCCGATGGAAGCGACGGAAGCGACGGAAGCGTCCGAGACGGAGACGGCACGGGGTGTGTCGTACAAGACCATGACGGCCTTCACCCCGGCCGACGAGGAGCGCCGGCGCGGGGTGCGCCGGATGAAGCTCACGGCGACCGGCCTGCTGCTGTTCGTGGCGCTGGTGTACGTCCTCGCCAAGCTCGCCACGCACGAGGGCGCAGGTCCCTGGGCGGGTTACGTCGCCGCGGCGGCCGAGGCCGGCATGGTGGGCGCGCTGGCGGACTGGTTCGCGGTCACCGCGCTCTTCCGCCACCCCCTCGGACTGCCCATCCCGCACACCGCGATCATCCCCACCAAGAAGGACCAACTGGGCGTCTCGCTCGGGGAGTTCGTCGGCGAGAACTTCCTCTCCGAGGACGTCGTACGGCAGCGGCTGCGCGCCGTCGGCATCGGCACCCGGCTCGGCGCCTGGCTGGCGGAGCCCGAGCACGCGGACCGGGTGACGGCCGAGCTGGCGACGGCGCTGCGCGGCGCGCTGACGGTGCTGCGGGACTCGGACGTGCAGGCGGTGGTCGGGGAGGCGATCACCCGCCGGGCGAACGCCCAGGAGATCGCGCCCGGCATCGGCAAGATGCTGGAGAAGGTCGTCGCCGACGGCGGGCACCGGCGCGTGGTGGACCTGGTGGTGACCCGGGCGCACGACTGGCTGGTGCTGCACCGGGACGACGTGATGGTCGCCGTGGAGGGCGGCGCGCCGGGCTGGACCCCGAGATTCGTGGACCGCAAGGTCGGCGAACGCGTCTACAAGGAGCTGCTCCGCTTCGTCACCGAGATGCGGGACATGCCCGCGCACCCGGCGCGCGGCGCCCTGGACCGCTTCCTCACCGACTTCGCCTCCGACCTCCAGTCCGACACGGAGACGCGGGCGCGGGTGGAGCGGCTCAAGGGCGAGGTGCTGGGCCGGGGCGAGGTGCAGGACCTGATCGCGTCCGCGTGGACGGCCGTACGGTCCATGATCGTGGCGGCGGCCGAGGACGAGCGCAGCGAGCTGCGGCTGCGGGTGCGGGCCGCGCTGCTGTCGCTGGGCACGCGGATGGCGACCGAGCCGAAGGTGCAGGAGAAGGTCGACAGCTGGGTGCAGGGCGCGGCGGTGCACGTCGTGACGACGTACCGCAAGGAGATCACCTCGCTGATCACCGACACCGTGGCCGCCTGGGACCCGGAGCACACCACCCGCAAGATCGAGGCGCACATCGGCCGCGATCTGCAGTTCATCCGGATCAACGGCACGGTGGTGGGATCCCTGGCGGGACTGCTGATCTACGTGGTGACGCGGACGCTGGGAGCGTGAGGGGGCCGGGAGGACCGGCACGTCACCGCTCCAGTGGCCGCACCGGACCCGGGCACGGCGCGGCCCAGCACCTGCTGGAGACGACGCCGTACCCTGTCGAGCGCATCGCCGAACAGCCGGGCTTCGGCTCCCCGACGGCGTACCGGGAACGCTTCCGCCGGGTGGTGGGCACGAGCCCGCCGGCGTACCGGAAGCCGTTCGGGGCGGGAACCCTGTGACGGGCACCCGGTGATCGGGGCGTCCGCTGCGTCAGGCCTTACGGTCGGCGACAGCCCAGGAGGCGAGGGCGACGGCGCCGGCGACTCCGAAGACGGACGGCCAGGCGCCGACCTTCTTGGCCAGCGGATGCGACCCCGCGAAGGCGGCGACGTACGCGGCACCCAACGCCCCCGCCGCCTTCCCCCCGGCCTGCTTGCGCCACTGCTGCGCGGCAGCGACCCCGGCCACGGCCAGCACGGCCCCGCCCAGCTGCCGCTTCCTGGTCCAACGGGCCACGCCGTACCCACCGACGAGCCCGCCGGCGGCGACGACCGCACTGGGAACCTTGGCCACGACTGCCTCCTCTGTTGTCCTTTGTGTCATCTTCTGTATGCAGCCGAGGCTAACGAGCCCCACCGGGACATCGCGCACCAGCCCCTGCCATCCTGCGCGTGTGGAGGAACACGACGAGGACGCACACGGGGACGCACACGAGGACGTATGCGCCGCCGACCTGGACCCGGACCCAGACCCGGACCCAGACCCGGACCCGGACCTGGACCTCGACCGCGCGCTGACGATCGCGACCGACCTGGCCGCCTGGGCGTCGGAGACGATTCGCCGCCCACGCCACGGCGAGGAGGTACGGGAGAAGGCGGGCCCGGCGGACATCGTCACGCAGACGGACGAGACGATCGAGATCCACGTCCGCTCGGTCCTCCGGGCGGCCTTCCCGTCGCACGGCATCGAGGGCGAGGAGTACGGCGTCGACGAGCCGACCACGCCAACCGCCCCCTATTGGGTCGTGGACCCGGTCGACGGCACCACGAACTACGCCCACGGCATCGGCTGGTGCTCCTTCTCCCTGGGCCTGGTCTCCCCCGACGGCACCCCGCTCCTCGGCCTGGTGGCCGACCCCTGGCGCCGGGAAGTCTTCACCGCGATCCGAGGCCGCGGCGCCCACCTGAACGGCACCCCGATCCATGCCTCGCCCCACACCACCCTCACCGGCCACCTCTTCCTCACGGAGTGGGCCGCCCACTCCCACTGGCCCGGCCTGGACCCTCTCCTGACCGCCCTCTCCCACCGCCACTGCACCACCAGGGTGATGGGCTCCACGGCCCTCTCCCTCTCCCAGGTCGCGGCAGGCCGCGCCACGGCAGCGGCCATCGGCGAATTCCACGCGGTGGACGGCCTGCCGGCGTACCTGATCGCGATCGAGGCGGGCGCGGTGGCCCTCCCTCAATTCCCCACGTACAACGAGCCGTTGCTGCTGGCGGCGCCGGGGGTGGCGGAGGAGTTGAGGGGGCTGTGGGAGACGAGTCGCCGCACGGGCCGGGCATAGCTGCCCCTCCTCCGCCGGCCTTCCGGCCAACGGCAGGGCCGCCCCACCTTGTCTCTCCCCCCGTTTCCCCGGCCGCCCGCTCGCTTCTCCCCCGTGCTGGAGCGAGCCGGGTCAACGGTGGCCCGAAGCACCATCGCCGCAGGCGACGCTAGAGCGCAGCGCAGCGGAGCGGAAGCGCCCTTGACGCGGCTCGCGGAAGCACGACACTTCCAAAGAAGCGGGCGGCCTACGGGGCAAGCTCACCGCCGACGGCTGGTCACACGAGCCCTCTTTGCCCAACGGGACAGGCCAGTTCGGGCTGCGTGTGGTTCGGAGAACACGTCACCACTGCGACGGACAGGTACGAGGGATGCTCAAGGTAGAACCCGAACGACACATCGCTACCTGAACTGACTCTCTCAGTAGCGGAGTTGACCAACAGGGGGAGATCGATGAAGTCCCGCTCCCATTCGGAGGCAAACCGAGGCGCGTACTCGGCTACGCACGCGCCGACCCAGGCAGCCGCTTCATTCGGCTCGTCCCACGTGCCGCGAACCAACGACCGCGGCTTGACGAGCCAGTACGCCGTCTCCAACGGAGGAAGGTCCACGACCGGGAACTCCGCCGCGACCTCCCGATAGCGCTGGATCAGCTCCGGCTTACCCCCGGCCGGTGGCGGCTCGGGATAGGGCGGCCGCCGTAGGGCTTCCTGATCAAAACGCTCTTTCGCCCCCACCCAGAGATAGCCGTGGTGATGCACCTGTCGTTCCTGTCGTCGGACACCGAGGACCATGGGGGGGACCGGTCCCGACTCCGCGTGGAGCCGGGACCGGCCGCGACGCATCAGGCAGACAGCCCGAACCTCACCGGATCGATGCCGGCCACGGCCAGCTCCTCCGTCGTGAACCGCAGCGGCTCCGCGTCCGGCCGCTTACTGTCGCCCAGCGCCCAGGCGTCCTCGCCGATCCGGGCGAGGGTGACGCACCCCTCGGTGCAGGGACCACCACAGGCCTTCACGAAGGAGGCCCCACTGATGTCGAGCCCGTACAGCTTGGTTCCGTTCAGCATTACTGCACCTTCCTGCTCAACTGATCGCGGCCAGGGGTGACCGCCGCCGCCCCGGTGGGCGGGAGTTCATGGGATGGGGAACCCGGATGCGCCTCCGCCTTGTGTCGACGTAATTCCACATTCGCATCGGAGACGGCACTGTAATCGTGTCTGGAGCGGGCGCTCTCGCGCTGATCAAAAAACCCGAGGCATTTTTTGCATCCAGATGTCACCCCCGGATCGGGCAGAAGTTCGGTCAGCCCGTATCCGTGAGGCTTGCGGGCATCAAGCATCGTTCCTCCCCGGTTTCATGTCCCACACATGATCCACCGAAGGGAGCGCGAAGGGGAGTCATATGCCCGTTGTCTACTAAAGATCAACGGTACAGGCTTGCCCATTCCTGAAGCAGGGTTCGGGCTGCTTCCCCGAACTGGGCCTTCTGCTCGTACTGCTTGAACACTTCCAGATGCTCGTTAATGTCGCGAGGGTCGCGGAATACGGATCGCCCGGTGAATGTTTCGACAGTAGCAAGCCTGTCGTCGTAGACCGTAAAAGTGTTCATGGGGCCACGACTTATGGTCGTGCCAATGGGTATGAGGCCAATCCGTATGTTGGGCAGATGGGAAAGTGAGGCCAGGTGGTCGATCTGTACTGCCATGGCGGGAGGGGGGCATCACGGCCCATCGCGCAGCCTGCTCCGTGATCAGGAAGGTGAAGCGCTTTGTGGCGTCGTAGAGCACCGACTGCCGCTCCAGCTTCCGTGCCACCGTCTTGCTGGTGTCTCCCGGTGAGTATTCGAGGCTTGCTCGGATGTATTCGGGAGTGGCCAACAAGCCGGTGATCATTGCAGGCAGGAAGTAACGAATCTCCCTGGCGTCGGCCTCCAGGACCGCCAACTCTGCCTGACGCTTCTCAAGGCCGCGCCGCCAGGACGATCTGATGGGTTGCCACTCGGTGTTGGCCAGTCGCGCCAGCGACGTTATCTCGGCAACCAGTTGCTCAGGGGCGTCGAGGGCTCGCAGAATGAGTTCAACGTCGATCAAGCTCGGCGTGATCTCAGCAGTCTCGATCTTGCTGATCTTTGACTGCGACACGTTGCAACGCCCGGCGAGCCGGACCTGGGACAGTCCGGCTCGCTTGCGCAGCGTTCTCAGCGTCTCGGCCAGGTCGGCTTTCGACTGCCCCAGCTGCTCAGGATCAAGCGTCAATGCCCTTCACGTACTCCTTGAAGGGCACCGATTCCGCGAGAGCGATGCGCTGATACTCCAGGTATGGCTCTGGGTTGCCTTCGTACACTTGCCGGTCGATCTGAGTCCCGTCCGACTCATAGTTCATGAACACGATCCGGGAGCGGTCGAACATCCAGAAGTCCTGGACCTGCTCAAGAGGGTTGGGACGATCGGTCACGTCAAGGATGCGGATGTCCTCGCCGGCTTCGACGTTGTGGCGGTAATACTCGAACTCGAAGCGAAGGTAGTCCGAGAGAGGCCGAGCGATGATGTGCACTCGCCCGACCGCGCGGCCACTGTCCCTGTATGCCTTGACCCGATCGAACCATGGCTGGGTCGCCTCACGGGTCACCGGCTCCCCGGCCAGGAATCGGCGGACAGCCTCTTCCTCCTGCGGCACGCGATAGACAGGCAGAGTTTCGAGTCGCCACGCCTCTGTTTGCATGGCGTCGAACGCCTTCCGCCAGTCCTCACCAGCCAAGAGCACGAACGGCCTCCTTCAGAACTGCCTCCGGGATCTCCACCAGCGCTTCGCCCGCCGGTGCGTCGAAGGCGTTCGACAAGTCTCCCTGGACCACGAACGACCCCGACGCGGTTCGGTACACGTTGGGGCAGTCGTCGCCCCCGCACTCTCCGTTCCCGTTCCCATTTCCATTGCCGGTCAGTCGAGTCAGCTCTTCACGTGCCATTGAGCCCCCTGAGTGTCAGGCAAGGACGTTCCCTGCCGTAGGGGTGACGCTAGGGCCGGCGGACGGAGGGCGTCTATGACGTCACGGAGATATTCCTGTAGTGGGGTAGTTGATCTTTCCGGTCGACCGTTGAACAACTGGCCGCCCGAAGGCAGCCTCACTGGAGCAGATGGTCGGCCTTGCCGGCCTTGATGTCTCGAATCATGGTGCTGAGAGCCTCTCGACCGTCCATGATGAAACGGTCCTCCTGCCCGTGCACCGCTATGTACGCGTTGCCGGCTCCGTCGACACCTATCCGGAAGCAGGAGTTCCCCTCCCCGCAGAACGGGTCTTCCCACTGGATCTCGGGCATGACTCCTCCTAGAGCCCCTGTGCGATGGCATGGATGAAGTCCCTTGAGTCGTCGGGGGACAGCGCCAGGTCCTCCATCCGGTCCAAGTGGGAACGGTACTTGGCCAACTCGTCTTCCCCGTAGAGGAAGTCCGGGCCGTGCGAGTTGTCGATCTGGACGGTGTCCAGCTGCTCCGTCGCTCCCTCTGCGTACAGAACGGTCTGGCCGGCGCCGGGGAACCCGCCATGGGCGAACGGAACGACCAAGACGCTCACGCCGTCCTTCTCGGACTGGGAGAGAAGGTATTCGAGCTGCTCGCGGGCAACCCGGCGACCTCCGAACTGCATCCGGAGCGCCGCTTCGTGAACGATGCCGGTGAACGGAGGGGCCGCATTGGTGGCGAGCACGTCTTGGCGCCGGTTGCGATGCGCGGCCCGCATGGTCACCTCGTGTTCCGGCAATTGGGGCAGGACCGCGCGGAAGACTGCGAGTGCATAGTCCGTCGTCTGGAGGAGGCCGGGGATGTGCACCGTGCACGACGCACGCATGCGGACAGCACGTGCTTCCAACTCCGCGATGTCGAGCAGGCCTTGAGGCAGTGCACCGCGGTACTGATCCCACCAACTCTGCGCGCCCGCCAAGGCCATGTCGACCAAGGCACTCACGTACTTCTCGTCGGTACACCCGCAGCGACGGGTCAGTGTGCGCAGACGCTCCTCGCTGATGTTCCGGACCCCGGACTCCATGTAGGAGATCTTCCCCCGGTCGACGCCCAGGAGCTTCGCGGCCTCCTCCGCGGACATGCCGGCCGCTACTCGCATCCTGCGCAGCTCGTGACCGAGACGCTTCTGTCGCTGGGTGGGGGCTGGCTTCGGGGGCATGCCGTTCCTTCCTGTGCGCTCTCGCGCAGTCTGCCGTGTCTGCGCGGCAGAGGCCACGAACGAGCTAATTTGCCGATATGTGTGGCAAATTTACCTCGCCATCTCTACGTTGAGTACTGCGCCACTCGCGCCTCGTGAGCGGAAGTGCATCGCGCAAGCCTGCCCGGTTTCTCCTGCCCTGGGAGGGATGGGCGTGCGCCAGGGAGACAAGCCACTGCTTGCCGAGCGGCAGAGACAACAGGCCAAAGAAGGAGTTGGGAGATGGACTGCACTGCATGCACGCCAAGACGACCCTGGGAGTTGCCGTTTCTCGCTGTGCCGGAGGAAGTGGCTGCACTTCGCCGGCTGCTGAGGCTCCACTTGCGTCTGTGGGGCCTGTCAGAGCTCACCGAGGCGGCTCAACTCTGCGTCAGTGAGCTGGTCTCCAACGTAATCAATCACGTGGGACCGGGAACGCCGACGACGCTTGCCGTGTCGATGTGCGGTACGAGCCTGCGCATCGAGGTGCGCGACCCCGGCACACACGGTTTACCCACCTTGATCAGAGCGACCGATGACGCGGAGGCAGGGCGCGGCATGGCACTTGTTGCTGCCAGCTCCGAGCGCTGGGGCGTCCAGCTCCTACCGGAAGGCAAGGCCACTTGGGTCGAACTCTCGACCAACCTGAGTGCGCCGCACGGCCACAGCCAGAACACGCATGTCTCGAAGGCCGCAAGAATGCTCGACTTCTACGATGTGCGGCCGTCTGCACGTCCGGGCACGTCGAACATGCTGACTACCGCTATCGCCGAGCGGGCTGCGGTCGAGGCCATTGCTGACCTCCTTCACTGGCTTCGGGCGCATGGTCACGATGCAGACGAGGCACTCGACCGGGCCCAAGAGCAGTTCGAGGCAGAGTCGGGGCAGCTCACCACTTGGTGACAGCTCTTTCGGCTGGCTTGCCCCATCGTGCCGACTGTTCCAGCGACAGCCCGGGGTCGAATCAGTGGCGATTTTCCGGGCTATCGTGGACGGGGGTCACCCACGTAGATAAGCGTATATCGACGCGGCAATCGCCTTGCCGAGAGGGATGGGGACTGCATTTCCGATTTGTGTGGCAATCTCGATCTTCGAGCCACACCAGCGGAAGTCGAGCGGGAATCCCTGAATCCTGGCAGCCTCGTAGTGCGTGATCGGGCGAGACAATTCCGGATGCAGATAACGACCCTTTTCCGGCTTGAAGAACTCTGTGCGAATCGTCACCGAAGGTTCCCCATAGCGGAGCCGTCCCATGACGTCGCCAGTACCCGTGTTGTGATTGTCCCAGCTCTCGGTTGAAAGGTACTTGACGGGTGTCCTCACACCTGGGGGATTGGGTGTGTCAAATACGTGGACCTCGTTGCGCTTATCGACCGTGTACCACTTGTTCCGCAGATCTTTCCTGTTGCCACCCGGGGGGATGGCGAGGTAACGGGCTCTGGAGAGCGGCTCGGGATTTCGGCCGAAGTGTAGGTCGGCAGTGCTGAAGATGCCTGACTGTACAGAATTCACCTCAGGGATGAACTCCTTGCCGTCTGGAAGTTCAGTCCCCCGCAGATGGAGTGCTGCTGATTCGGTGAAGATTTCGTCCACTGCCTGCCAGTAGGGCGTTCCTGCCTCCAACCCGTCGAGCGGCTGGGCGGCGGTGGCGGGCAGCCGCTTGGGGCGACGGCGGTGTGTCCTCGCAGGGTAGGACAACGTCCGGCCGTTCGAGAGGTCGCGACGGACGCCGATGACAATGGCACGACGACGTGCCTGAGTTGCACCGTAATCGGCCGAGTTGAGAAGGTATTTCTTGATCTTCTCTTCGTCGGTGTCGGAGGGTGCATAGCCTGGCGGATCCACCAGCCGATACTCGGCAAGTTTGCCGCCGGCTTCGACTTCATTGAGGAGGTTGCGAAATTCGTCCGACTTCAGAAAGCGATCGACGTTCTCGATTACGAACACCTTCGGGCGAATTTCGGCAACGATTCTGACGTACTCCTCCCAAAGTCGATTGCGCTCGCTGCCCTTTTTGCTGCGGTTCAACGCGGAAAAGCCTTGACATGGGGGGCCGCCGACGACAACGTCGGCGTGGAGGTCTTCCGGCGTCGGCTGCCACGCTTCGATGTCGCCCACGTGGACGCGAGCGGCCGGGATCCGCTCGTCGCGCCGCAGGGCCCCGAAGTTCACGGCGTAGGTGGCAGCCGCGGCAACGTTGTGTTCGACGGCCGCGATGCTGTGGAAGGCGGGCCCGTCCCAATGTCCTCCGGCAGGCTGAAACTCGTGGAATCCCTGAGTAAAGCCGCCGCAGCCGCTGAACAGGTCAACGACTGTGATCGGATCGAGGGCAACGGGGCGGGGCGTAACCATGGGGCGATCTTAGCCTCGGAGTGCAGCCGCGATGGCGAGTCCGACGGCGGTTGCGAGGGGTGGAGGCATCGCGTGCCCCACCTGACGATACCGGGACGTCTTGCCACCGTGGAGCTTCCAGTCGGAAGGGAACGATTGAATCATCGCTGCCTGTTCGATTGTGAGCTTGGGCTCATCCCCGACTGGGAAGTCGGGTCCGGGCGGCTCGTCGCCGAGGCTGTTGCCGTTCACACCCAGGGCAGCCCATGCCTTCTTGCTGCCGGTGGGACCGAGGTCCGCGCCACCGCGTCGGTCGGAGCCTCCGACGAGCGCGGGGGCGATGCGATCTGCCTTCTCGATCCACTGTCCTGCTCCCGGCCAGTTGCGGGCAGACATGGACAGACCGAGAACTTGGCCCACGGTCGGCGCCGGGGCGCCATTCGGTGTGGGCCAGGCGAAGCGAGCGAAGTAAGGGTCTTGGAGGGCTATTAGAAAGCCGCTCTTGCGGTTCTGTGGGACGCTGAAGTCGGCGGCATTGAGCACCATCCAACTTGAACGTAGGCCGGCGTTGAGTAGTTCGTTCTCGATCCAGGCCCGGTCGGTTTCGAATGCGGGATCTGCTACGAGATCGGGAACGTTCTCGAAGAGCACGGCCTTCGGCTTGATCTCACATGCCAGGGAAATGGCTGCGCGCAGCACCCAACGTTCTTCGGTGTCCTCGGTCCGGCCAATGGTTGCCAACGACTTCACACGTGGCAATCCGCCGCTGACGAGATCGACTCCCATGACATCGGGACGCATGCTGGGAAGGAACTGGAGGACATCCATGCAGACGATGTCCCAATCGGGGCGGTTCAGCCCAATGGAGAAACAGGCGTCGGCCTTGGACTCTATGAGCATTACCGGGTCAAACCCGGCACGTTCGAGTCCAAGCGCCTGTGCGCCTGCGCCGGCGCAGATCTCCAAGGACCTGAACCGTCCGGTGTCGGCTTGAGCCGTTGGGGACGATTCGCAGATCGGCTGTTCGTCCTGTATCGAAGCCGCCGAACCGGAAGCCTCGTGGCGATTGCGCGGCACGGAATTCTGCAGATGCTCCCCGCGCCCGTCCACGGTCGTTGAAGAGTTGAGGCGTTGCGCTTCCAAAGATTCTTGGGCAACAGCGCCCAACTCCTCGTCAAGTGCCCTCTCCTCGATGCCGTCAAACAGTACGAACGGTGCGAGCCGAAGCAGGCGCTTGAGGAAGTCACGAAGCGTGTCGCGTTCGTTCAGACCCCTGAGATCCAAGTCCTTCCAAACACGCAGGATCGCGCGGACGAGGTGAGGGCTTCCGCCGAGTGCGGCGCGTCGGGCATAGATCTGATCGAAGGCGGCCTCACCGAGGATCTTGAGGGCAGTGTAGGGTTCCGGATCGTCGGGCGAGCGCACGAGCTGGGCACGCCACCAGAGGCGGCCGAACACGTGTCGCGTGAGGTCGGTGCCAAGTACACGGTCCCTGGGCGGCTGCGGGTAGCGCCAGAAGGCCACGTCCGGGAGCAACACCAGGGCCAGGAAGGCCCAGACATCCCTGGACGCGGCTTCAGCGGGCACCATGCCCATCTCGCCGTGGAGCAGCGCTGCCAACTGTAGATCGAACTCCGCGTTGCGTGTTCGGTCGGAGTCATCAGGGAAGCCCGCCTGCTTCGCCAGGTCGAGAACGCCTTCCCGTAGGTCGCGGAGTTGAGCAGCAGTGATGCGGTCTCCGCCTGTGGCCACGTAGACGGCCGAATCATGTGTGACTGCCACATGGCGGGACAATTCACCGACATCGAGCTGCTTGTATTCGTCGAAGAGGGGTCTCGCCTGCGCGGCGAGGAGACGAGGATACAGAAAGCTCATCACGACACCTCGAAGATTCTTACAGCCGCTTGCAGGTCTGACGCGAACAAAGCAGGCGACTGACGTTGGCGCAGGCGTACGTCGGTGATCAACTGCCCTGGGAAGAGCTGGTCGAACAGACTCAGCAGCGTGGCACCGAGTGAACCATCAGGGAAGTCGGCATCCTCGGCAAATTCGTCATTGGCGAGAGCGTGTTCGATCATGGTCCTGGCGGCATCTGCATAGACGGCGGACAGAACGATCCTGTCAACGGGGCGAGGCTTGGCCGCATTTTGGAATGCTGTGGCGGTGACCGTGTTTCGCTCATTGACCAGGAGGAGCAGAGCCCCCATCGTGGCGTGCTCCAAGCCACCAGTGATCTGCAGGTGCCATGCTGCGTCGTCCGGAAAAGACGTGAGGGCGAAGTCGATGACGGCCATGGGAAATTGAGGAGCATCACCCTGAAGCCGCAGTTCTGCTCGATCGCTCCACAGCACGGAACCAGCGCGCCGTGGTGCCGAAGAGCGAGCATCGCTTCGCCGCTCGGCCAGCACGAGGGCGGTGTCCAGAAGTAGCAATCCGCCGAGGTCGGTCCCACGCAGCAGCACGTCGAACTCCGTGGAGACGGTACCGTCTCCCGTCAGACGCGAATGCTGAGCCGGGCCACTCAAATTTGAGCCGGTGGCGGTCCACACGGCGGAGACCAGGAGAGAAGCATCTTCTGGGAGACCGCTCTGCCGGCGAGCCCGGTCCACGTCAATGCGGACTCTTCTCCGCACGTGCAGATCCATGTGATAGTCCCAGTCCGGCAATGCCTCCGGCAGAGCCACCTCGCCGTCCTCGACCACGAGTCGCCATTGCTCGGCAGTGACCACGTCCTGCGACGGGGTGCGGTAGGGAAGGACACGTCGAGTCATGGGCGCCTCACCGTCTCGACCTTGATACCGATCTCAGTCATTGTGTCTGGCGCAGGCCGGACGACGGCGCGCCAGACAGTGTCGCCGCCATCGAGCACATGTGGATCGGAGGTGTACAAGCGACCACTTTCGTCCTCCCAACCGACCAGTTCAGGCATGCTGGCTCCGATGGGAGGATCGGTCTCGCGTCCGCCGCTCCCGGGAAGGGTGACCGCAAGGTCGATGTGTACGCGCTGCGGCCCCGACACGGGGAGTCGGAACTCTTGAATGAGTACCGAGTTGTTCCCGCGGTCGTCGTAGTACGGCTCGCCTACGTACAGCACCCGCGGTCGGCGGATGGTCGAGCCGCCCTTGGCGAATGCGGAGCCTCCTGAGAGCGATTGCTCGTCCGTGTGATGTGCCCCGACGCCGGGGGTCATTGCCGGGTCGAGCGCTGTAGGCGTACTCGTGGGCCTGGCCGATAGTCGACGCCCCGTCTCTTCGGCGTCCGACACGGTGCTACGCGTCGCGGTACTGCCGGGCTTGGAGTAGGCCGTGGCTCCACCGATACCCCAGGCACCGCCCACCAGTCCGGAGAACATCGAACTGGCTGCGCCAAGAGCCACGTTGCTCGTTCCGGGACGTGTCACGCCACCGAGAGACAGAAGGCCTTCCAGAGCTTCATTGATGCGTCGGAAGGTCGTCTGGACAAATGTGCTTTCCGGCCTGTCGAGAGAGTGTGGGTTCCAGGCGTCGTGGGTGGGTGGCTCCGCCTTGGCGTAGACGTCGTCCATCGCCTCGTCGGCACGGAAGACGCCGGCATATCCCTGATTGGCGCTCGGAGGCTTTGGCCCGGCGTGGTAGGTGACCACGAGTTCAGCGGGACGCATCAGGCAGACATGATGGATCAGGTCTTCGATGTCCAGCATGCGTGACGCGCGTGTGGCGTTGAGCGGCGGCATGATGCGTTTCACGAGCCCAAGCCGTCCCAAATGGCGTTTCGGCTTGAAGCATTCGAGATCAGTGCCTTTCGGACCTGCCATCTCTTCGTACGCTGCGACGAACAGGTTCAGCGGGCGGGTGGTCCGGGGATCGGGCACGGGATGAGGAATACCGTCACGTGTGACTGAGAAACGCATGGCGGGCGGCGCGTCGGCGGTGCCGATCATCTTGGGCCAGAGGTGCCAGGCGATGGTGTCACTCAAGTAGCCGGCTGCTGCGTCCGGACCCTCGAGTTCGTCAAGATTGGGATCGATGACGACAACGGTCGTACCGGTCTCATGCGCCCCGAAGGCCTTGAGGCCAAGGCGCTGCGCGACGGTCTCGGCCGCCTCACCGACAAGTGGTTCGACGACGCTACCGGAACTGTCACCCCACCAGTGCCTTCCTGTGTAGCGACGTTGCCCCTGACGCTCAAGTGTCACGTAGCTCTTCCACAGGGTGCACCCGATGAGGCGGGTCTCGTACTCTCCCTGCGGGGTGCGGCACCGGGAATGGACAAGTACCGATCCGGCCTTGGACAGCAGGTAGAAGATGCCCTTGCCGAACCCGTAGGTGCCGCCGCCAAGAGGGGTGTCGCGGGGCTCTCCGATGTTGCGGATGAAGGAGACGAAGTCTCGTTCAGGGCCTACGGCATCGTCAGCACGGGTCGGCCCTCCGAGCCCGCGGGTGCCCCGATCGGATACTGCAAGCACCCGGATCGAGCCACGCTTGAGCGTTTCCCGGAGCGGAAAATTGTCGCTTCCGGGGGCGCCGGCAAGCAGCAGTTCCCTCCATACGCTGGTGTGCGCGGGGCCGACGGTCCACATGTCGATGCGGTAGTCGACCGGAACATTGGACTGAGGGAGGCGGGCATCCCAGCTGTTCTGAGCGGACTCGCGAACGAGGATGGTGAGTAGGTCGAGTTCTGGGCGTCCCAACTGGTTTCGGATGCCCTCGGCGGCGCTCGCGCCTTCCGGAGGATAGGGCTGAGAGAACCACTGAGGACCCGTCACATGGACTCCTGGATCAGCTGATCGAGTATTTGGACGGCTTCGTCGGTGCTCACGGGGGCCGGAGCGTCATGGGACAGATCGATTGTGTATTCGACATCCAGAACCGGTATCTGAACGCCTGCGCTGAGGAGTGTCTGTGTTGTCAGCCGTGGGAAGTCGGGCCCAACCCTGTACCACCTCTCCTCCGCGATCACGAAGCGAACATTTCGGTATTTTTCGGCGTCGACGGGGCGATAGCCGACCGCGGCCATCATTTCGAGGAAGGCGCTCTCGTCGTCGCATGAATGAAGCGCCTGATCCAGCAACTCCAAGAACCCGACTCCGGAATCACTTGTGTCAACCGCTTCCAAGCGGAACCAAACCAGGTGAAGCGCCCCTCCCGCGGGACCGTCGAGCTGGTCGAGTCCGTGTATGCGGGGCCTGCGAGGTCCATTCGCGCTACTTGTCTTGACCTCCACGGCCGCCTTCCCGGCCGCGAAGTCGTGAGGATGCCCTTCAGGACCTCGCCAGATCCTGTGGGCACTGGAGTCGCGTCCAAGGAGCCGGTTCAGCACCACCAGCTCGCCGAACAAGCCGGCGATCTGCTCAGGCCCCAGCGGAGCACTCTGTGGTTGGAAGAGCGCCTTCCAGCGGTCGAGTACTCCATAGAGAGCCTTGACCGGGTTCTCGGGACGCACGGCAACTGCACTCAACACATCGATGCACAGGTTCGTGAACAGGTCGTTGAGATCTTTACGCAGACAGGCGAGGTCGGCATACGTCTGATAGCTCTCGTCGTCTTCCAACGGACGCTTGCGCAGCTGGAGCACGGGACCGTCGGGATTGGTCCTGATCCTTCGGTGCGTGTGCACCGGCATCAGCACGTGGCGACAGCCCTCGTGGTCGATGCCGGCAACCAGCGACCCCTGGGCCGTCATCACGGGCAGTTGGGACACGCGCAGACGGTGTTCACCAGTGGTCTGCTCGCTCTCCAGTGCAACCCAATGCTCTTCGATCAACTTTCGGAAGGCCTCGTCGTTCACGCGTCTTCACCTTCGACAAGGAGGCTGTAGTCCTCGTCCTCGATGCGCAATCCCGACAGATTGGCGGAAATGTACTTCTCTACGGTGCTGTCCCCATGGCCAGGTTCGGGGAAGACGAGGCCCACGCCGATGACGTGCTCTTCCGCATTGAGCGGGGCGCGAAGCTTCTTGGTAGGACCAGGCGCGGAGGTCTTGTCAATCGGATAGAGAACCAACAGCCCAGTGTCCGGAAGGAGCACACGGCGCCTGTCCATGATGCCCTTCTCGGTCAGTTTCGCCGTGTCGCTGTCGAGGTCCACAGCAGCGTCGCGGCGGCTCATGAGGGTCTTGATGTCGGCGAAGTACGGATCGGGGTTGCTGACGGCGAGACGGGCTCGGCTGTTGAGCCCCACGCCGATGTCCGCAGCAAAGTCGAATGGCTCACCTGCGGGATTGCCGACGATCGCCACGTTCCACCGGCGGAGCGAGTCGGCTGCTTTGACCCGCTTCTGGATGTAGCCGATGATCAGGTCGGCGTCGTTCTCGGGCGACTTGTCGTGGAACTTGTAATCGGCCAGGAAATCTGTCACCACGTCGTGGGGCACGTTACGGAAGACGTACCGCCCTTCCGACGACCGAGTCTCGATTCGAACCGCATGCGCGCGGGCTGCAGCCACCAGGTTGCGTGATGCGGCGATGTTTCCCCGGAGCCATTCCGCGTCCGTGCGGAAGTAGTGGGTCTGAACTCGCTTGCCACCGTACGAGGAAGCTGCGGTGACGGCGTCGCGCATCTTGGCTGCCGCTGTGACGCGGAGCGCCGGGTGCGTACGCAGGCGTACGGCGAAGGTGAGGGGTGTCTCGTCCTCGGTCATGTATACGTCGATGTCTCGGCGCATTTCTGTCTCGACGGTGGCGAGGTGTCGGAACCACTCGGCCAGTTCGTCGGTCATCCAGATCCGAGGGAGGTCTGCGTAGCCATTTCGGAAGCCGAACCAGCGCCCCATCTGCAACAGCGTGTCGTAAGCGGAGACTGCGCGGACGAAGTAGCTGACCGACAAACCTTCGAGGGTAAGCCCACGGGAAAGAGTGTTGCCCCCTACCGCAATAGCCACGACGGGTCCGTTTTCGTAGTCCAGACGATCCTCGCTGCTGGAGTTGTCCATGATGACGCGGCAACTTCGAAACACGCCAGGCAGCTCAGGTGCCAAGTCCTCGAAGGGGACCTTCTGCTCGCCGAACTCCTCCGCCGGGACGCGCGCGGTCTCCTCTTCCCACAGGTTACGGAGCCGAGAGAGGAAGTTCGAGTCGGCAAGGGAGTCCGCAGCACGCTTCAACAGATGTTCCAGCGGTCGCTTGAAGCTGTTGTGCACAGACGTGTTGACGCTGGTGTGAATCAACATTGTGCTGTGCGGGTTTCCCCTACGGCGGACACGGCGAGCCGCTGTGGTCAGCCAGAAGTACTCGACGGCTCTGCGGAGCGTATCGGTGATGACGGGCTCGAATCCTTCGACGTCTGCCTTCGTCTCCGGGCGCACGCACGTCACATCGTCGTCCGGGACCGAACGGATCATGTCGTGTCCGTCGTCGACCTGCTCGGCGTCCTCGCCGTCGAGCGCGTAGCGACCGAACAGGACCTCCGTTCCGAAGTGCCCATCCGGCTTCGGGAGATTTACAACGAAGTCGCGGGGATAGAGGTCCTGCGCGCTCGGATCAATGAGCAAGTTGGCGAAGGGAGATGCCGTGTAGCCCACGTAGGCGGACCGCGGCAGACTGCTCATGATGCTGAGGATCAGCGGGTTGATGGACTTGGTCGCAACCGTGGCCTGGTCGGCCTCGTCGTCAATGATCAGCGCCGGGCAGTCCTGCAGGTAGTCCGAGGCTTTGTCCAGCCACAGAGCCAGCTTGCGGAGCACCGTCGCGTTCTTCTTGACCACGCACAGCACGTGTGTCTTGTTGCTCTTGCCGAAGTAAGAAGCCGGATTCTCCTGAGGAGTGAAGTCCCTGTCGAGGCCAGTCAGTTGGGACCACAGAGATGGGTTGGGTTCGACGAGCTGTTGGACCAGCCGTGCTTGGGTCTGGCGTCGGAGACCATTGTGGATGCCTGCCAGGACAATGAAGAGCTTGTAGCCGCGGTCGGCCGCCTTGGCCATGACCGAGGTGAAGTTGGTTGTCTTGCCGGACTGTACGTAGCCCACGACCAGGCCGCGCGTGGAGAACGACTTCTCCTTCGGATGGTTCAGGAGGGAGACCACGCGCGTCGAGGAGTCGTCGAGATTGCGGATGGCGGGCTCGTCGGTCCAGCCGTCCTTGCGTAGTAGGTCAACAATCGCAGGCCAGCACTTGTCCTTGTCCTGCGGTCCCGTGTACCACGTGTCGCGGTTGCCGAGGACGACGGCGTGAGGCTCTTCGAGTTCTTTGATGCGTATGGTCTGCTGTTCGTGGCGCTCGCGGATCTCTTGGACGATCTCTGGCTTGACCCCCAGCATCTCCAGTCGCTTGACCGCTTCGGCTGGTGGAAAGGCGTCCAGAAGTGCCTTGAACGTGTCATACATACCGTCGAACTCGTCGGTCATAGGACCCGACCGCCCCCGCTCCCACTCGTCATGTTTCTGGGTTGACTGCCCCGCGCGCCCAGGAAGCCCCGGGGTTCGGAAGGTGCCCAGCGTTACCTTCACAAGGTCTGCACATTATTCAGGTGGACGGTTCCCCCCACCAAGGCCCTTGTCCTGATTGATGCCTGACTCGGAGCCGGTTTGACCTTCACGGAGCGGCTGCCCCGATGTCACCGACCGGGCGATTCGGCGTGCCACGTCCTCGGGAGATTCGTGCTCCCAGAAGCGCAACACGGTCCACCCTGCGGCTCGCAGGTGCTCCGTCGTCTCGAGGTCGCGCGCCATGTTCTTGTCGAGCTTGGCGCGCCACCACGCAGCGTTGGCCTTCGGGTGCGTGGCGTGTTCGGGGCAGCCGTGCCAGAAGCAGCCGTCCAGGAAGATCGCAACCTTGGCTTTGGTGAAGACGATGTCGATCGTCCGTCGAGGCATGTCCGGTACCGGCCGGTTTACTCGGTAACGCAGCCCTGAGGCGTGAAGGAGTCGGCGGACCGCTACTTCGGGCGCCGTATCGCGCGATGCCTGTCGGCTCATGCGAGCGGAGACAGCGGCGGAGGAAGGCACTGCATGTGGCACAGCAGCATTCTGCCGGCGTGACCGGAGCAGCGTGGCCTCTGTCCGCGAAAGCGGAGAGTCTTGGAAACCGGAGATACGTGGGCGAGCTGGGACCGCCCGCTTCTCGGCATTGTTGTGCTTCCGCGGCCCGGCCTCAAGGGCGCTTCCGCTCCGCTGCGCTGCGCTCTCGCGTCGGCTGGCGCCGATGGCTCTTCGAGCCACCCTTGACCCCGGGCCGCTCCGGCACGGGGGAGAAGCGAGCGGGCGGCCCGGGGGAGCGGGTGGGGAGGTGGGTGGCGGCTCAGTCGCCTTGATTGGGCAACCACGCTGGGCGGTCCGGTGGCGTGGCGGGTGATCCTGTGGCCTGCGGAGTTGTGGGCCGCGGTGTCGTTACGGTCCTACGCCCCGTGGCAGGCGCCGTAGCCCTCCGCGGAGCCGCACCAGCACTCGGCCCCCCTCTCCGGTGGCCAAGCCTCCGCCCGCCCCCTCGCCGCCAGCGTCGTCGCGTACTGCGGCAGCAGCGTCACGTCGTCCGGGGAGGAGCCCTCCGAGGCTGCGAAGGCCTCATAAGAAGGGACCGTGCCCGTCACGATGCCCAGGTTCGCCGTGCCCGAGGAGGACAGTTCGCGGAGCGAGGACTCTATGGTCGACAGGTGTTCCGGGTGGGAGGGGTACTCCGAGGAGAGGGTCGGGTACGCCGAGACCAGTTCCGTCAGTTCCGGGGCCGGCCAGTGCAGGACCGCCACCGGGAAGGGGCGGGAGAGGGCCTCGCGGTAGGCGCCCAGTTCGGCTTGGAGGCGGGAGATTTCGGCGGCCAGTTCGGCGGGGTTGTCCGAGCCGAGGGACCAGACCCTTTTCGGGTCGTGGAGTTCGTCCAGCGAGACGGGAGCCGAGTGGAGGGTGTCCGCCAGGGTGTCCCAGTCGTCGTGGGGGAGGCCCAGCATGCGGCGGACGCGGTGGCGGGCGTAGAGGAGGGGGTGGGTGGGGGCAGGGGGTTCCGTGCCCTCCGGCAGGAGCGAGCGGGCGGCCTCCGTGAGGGTTTCGGCCGCCGCCTCCAGTTCGTCGTGGGACTCCAGGGACTCCGCCGCGATCAGCCAGGGGGCCGGGTCGCGCGGGGCGGCGAGGCGGAGGCCCTCGATGATCGCCCTTGCCTCGGCCTCGTGGCCGTACTCCCAGAGGTTCGAGGCCTTCAGGGCCCGGATCAGGGGAGGGTTGTCCAGGTCGGCGGTGGTCGCCAGCAGGCGGTCGTAGAGCGTGGTCGCGGCGGGGCGGTCGCCGGACAGTTCCAGGTGGGCCGCGGCGCGCAGGAGGAGGGCCTCGGCGTCCTCGGGGTACAGGCCGGCGGTCCGCTCCAGGCGTGCCGCTTCCGCGGTGTGGTCGACGTTCTCGGCAGGCGAGGCAGGCGTGTCGGGGCGCATGGGGGACACCGTACTGCCGCGCGGTGACAAAAGTGAGGCGTGGAGGGGGCGCGGGGGAGGGGCCGCGGGCCTTCGTCTATCTTCGTGGGAGCTCGGGTGTGGGCATCCAGTGGGGGTTGCGTGAAGAGCGCCGGTGGGGTGGGGCTGGTAGAGGCCGAGGCGGACGCCGACGGAGGTCGGCAGGGGGCGGCGTTGCCGCCGTACTGGCCCCTGTTGCTCGTCGCGGCGGCCGTCGTGCCCGGTGTCCTGCTGTTCGTCGTCGGGCGGTGGGGGGACGCGCCGGCGGTGCAGGCCTGGCGGACCGTCTGCCTGGCCGTGACCGTGCAGGCCACGCCCTTTCTGCTGCTCGGGACCGCACTGTCCGGGGCGATCAACGCCTTTGTGCCGGAGCGGGTCTTCCAGCGCATCCTGCCCCGGCGGGCCGCGCTCGCC
This sequence comes from Streptomyces sp. NPDC055966, assembly GCF_042269865.1. Taxonomy (NCBI): domain Bacteria; kingdom Bacillati; phylum Actinomycetota; class Actinomycetes; order Kitasatosporales; family Streptomycetaceae; genus Streptomyces; species Streptomyces sp. NPDC055966. Next base: position 787,723 of record NZ_JBHJYK010000001.1, on the reverse strand, counting down.
GTGCCCGTGGCCGGGGTCGCGGGGGTGGTGCTGCCGGGGTGCGAGTGCGCCTCGGTGCCCGTCGCAGGCAGTCTCATCGGGCGGGGGGTTCCGCCGGCCGCGGCGTTCGCGTTCCTGCTGTCCGCGCCCGCCATCAATCCTGTCGTGCTGACGGCGACGGCGATCGCGTTTCCCGGGCAGCCCGCCATGGTGCTGGCCCGGCTGCTCGCCTCGCTCGCCGCCGCCGTCGTCATGGGCTGGCTGTGGCTGCGGTTCGGGAAGGCGGAGTGGCTGCGGCCCGTCGTGCGGCATCAGCATGCCGGGCATCGGGACGGGCGCAGCCGGTGGGACGAGTTCCGGCGCGGGTTCCAGCACGACTTCCTGCACGCCGGGGGCTTTCTCGTGCTCGGGGCGATGGCGGCGGCCACGTTCAACGTCGCCGTGCCGCGCTCCGTGCTGGACACCTTCGCCGGGTCGCCCTGGCTGTCCGTGCTGTTCCTGGCGGGGCTGGCGGTGCTGCTCGCCGTGTGTTCCGAGGCCGATGCCTTTCTCGCGGCCTCCCTCACCGCCTTTCCGGCGGTGGCGCGGCTCGCGTTCATGGTCGTCGGGCCGATGGTGGACCTGAAGCTCATCGCGCTCCAGGCGGGGACCTTCGGGCGGGCCTTCGCCGTACGGTTCTCGGCCGCCACCGTCGTCGTCGCCGTCGCGTGCAGCGCGCTGATCGGGGGAGCACTGCTGTGAAGGGGAGTACTGCCGTGAAGAGGTGGCTGCGGGCGGGGCTGCTCGCGCTCTGCGGGCTCGGGCTGCTGCACATCTCCCTCTTCACCGACCTCTGCCTGCGGTACGTCAAGGAGGGCATGCGGCCGCTGCTCATCGCCTCCGGTGTCGTCCTCGTGCTGCTGGGCGTCGCCGGTGCCCTGCTCGATCGCCGGCAAGAGGACGAAGAAGTCCGTCACGGGCACGATCACTCCGGCCTGCCCCGCGTCGCCTGGCTGCTGCTCCTGCCCGCGCTCAGTCTGCTCTTCTACGCCCCGCCCGCCCTCGGCGCGTACACCGCCTCCCGGCAGCCGGCCAAGCCCGTCGCCGAGCGGCAGACGTTCGCTCCGCTGCCGGCCGGCTCGCCGGTGCCGATGACCCTGTCCGACTTCACCGGCCGGGTGCAGCAGGACCCGGCGCGGGACATCAAGGGGCGGACCATCCTCATGACCGGGATCGTCACGCCCCACGGGGGAGGCAGCTGGGATCTGACGCGGATCATCATCAACTGCTGTGCCGCGGACGCCCAGTCGGTGAAGGTGCGGATCTACGGCGGTGACGTGCCGCCCGCCGGCGCCTGGGTGTCGGTCACCGGGACCTGGCACCCGGGCGGGCGGCTGGGCACCAGGTCCGCGCCGGTCGCGCTGGACGCGCTCACGGTGAAGAAGGTGCCCCGGCCGGTCAACGGCTACCAGGACGCCCTTCCGCTGCCCTCGGCCGTCACACGCTGACCCCGTCCACCTGGAGCGTCTGGACCGACTTCGCGGCGAAGGGGACGGCTACGGACTTGCCGGACAGGTACGTGTCCGAGTGGGCCGTGTAGAGGTCCGAGCCGCCCGTCGTCACCGTGTTCCAGCGGGGGACCAGTCCGCCCGAGCCGCCGGTCACCGAGGAGAAGGACGAGAGGTCGAAGGTGAGGGTCTGGGCGGAGGCGGATGTGTTCGCGGCGACGATCACCAGGCGTTTCGCGGACCTGTCCAGGGCCGCGACCGCGTAGCTCACGCCCGTGTCGAGGATCGTCATGCCGGGGCGGATGTGCCGGGTGAACTGGGCCAGCGTGTAGTACTTCGTCTGCACCGCACCGGGCTGGAGGGTGGCGGCGTCGTAGACGATCGTCGCCCAGCCCGAGCTGGGGTCCATCACCTGCCAGTAGACCCAGGCCGTGGGGTGCAGCCAGCGGAAGTCGTAGAGGAGGTTGCTCGCCAGGGTCAGGCCCGTCGAGTCGCCGTCGCCGTACTCCGAGTTCCACAGGGCCTTGCCGGACGTCGTCACCACGTCCGAGTAGAGGAGGTCGCGGCGGCCGCCCGAGCCCTGGTAGCCGTGGACGTTGACCCGGTCCACGTAGCCCTTGGTCGTGGCGGAGAAGGAGTCCCAGGTGGTGCGGGCCAGGTCGTAGGTGTTCTCGTCCGATGCCGAGATCTTCGTCGACGTGAGGCCGCGTTTGTCCAACTCGCTGCGTACGTACGGCAGTACGGCCGCCTGGACGGTCGCGTCCATGTGGCAGCCCTCCTGGGTGCCGGTCGCGGTCCACCAGGAGGACGAGGGCTCGTTGAAGGCCTCGACCGTCGAGAAGGTCACGCCCCAGTTCTGCTTCGCGTAGAGGGCGACGGCGGCCAGGTGGGAGGCGTGCTGGCGGTAGTTCCAGGACTGGAGGTTGTTGCCGCCGCCGGAGGCGCCCGAGGGGTTGTGGTTCAGGCACATCCACCACATCGGGGAGTTGGCGAACAGCTCGGTGGTCGCGCCGCGCCCGGCCGCCTTTACCAGCATCGCGCGCTGGGTGGCGTCCGCGGTCCACTTGAAGGAGGACGACGTCGGGTCCTCGCTCGTCCAGTCCTGCCAATAGCCCTCGATCTGCTTGAACTTGGGGATGTCGGCGGAGGCGACCATCGACTCGCCGCCGACGCTGTTCCAGCTGCACGCGCCCAGGTTGTAGCGGGCGATGTTCAGGCCGAGGCCGGGCAGCGACGTGCCGTTGTACGTCGTCGACCCGGTCGTGAAGAAGATGTCCGCGAAGTCGTCCCGCGTGCCGAAGACGTTCGCCCACCAGGCGAGGGACGTGCCCCAGCCCTCCCAGGTGCCGTAGGCGGCGGACGGGTCGACCGGGATCGTCGCGTCCGCGCGCGCGGTGCCCGTCGCCAGGGCGCTGCCCAGGGCGCCGCCGCCCGCTGCGGCCAACAGTGTTCTGCGTCGGATCATGGCTTCTCCGCCTCTCCAGTTCCCCGTTGCGGCCTCCGGCAGCAGGAAGCATCGGGGGTGACGGGTGGGGCTGTCGAGAGTTCTGACAGTACTTTCTCAAACCCATTGAGGAAGCCTGTTCGGCATCCCGAACCCCCTGCGGCTATGGCCAGTTGGGCCCGCCGCGCCTATCGTGCGGGCGGCCATCGTGGAGGTGGGTGCGGATGCTCGCGGCGTCTGGGGTGCGGGTCGTAGGGCACGGCGACCGGCGCCGGCGTGCCCGGCGCCGGCGGATGCTGTGGGGCGGGGGCGAGGCGCTCGTCACGGTCGGGGTGCTGCTGGCGCTGCTGGTCGTGCACCAGCTGTGGTGGACCAACCGGGAGGCGCGGCGCGGCGCCGAGCGGCAGGTGCAGGCGCTGGAGCGGGAGTGGGGGAGCGGCAACGGCCGCGGCGCCGACCCGGGTTCGAGTCCCGGTCCCGCGTCGCCCGGCCCTTCCGGTACGACGGGGCGGGCCCCCGCGCCGCGGTCGTCGTCCGTCCCCGTCCCCGCCGCCGCCCCGCCCCGGCGCTCCCAGGCGTACGCCGTCCTCGACATCCCCCGGCTCGGGCTGCGCGTCCCCGTCGCCGAGGGCGTGAGCAAGGCCGACGTCCTCGACAAGGGGTACGTCGGCCACTACCGCGGCACCGGGCAGCCGGGCCAGGCCGGGAACTTCGCGCTCGCCGGGCACCGCAACACGCACGGCGAGCCCTTCCGTTATCTGCCCCGGCTGCGGCGCGGGGACGACGTCGAGGTGGAGACGCGGACGGCGACGTACACCTACGACGTCGACCAGGTGCTGCCGCAGACCTCGGCGACGGACTCGGGGGTGATCCGGCCGGTCCCGCGCTCCCTCGACCGGCCGTCCTACGGCTACGACAGCCCCGGCTACTACATCACCCTGACCACCTGCACCCCCGAGTTCACCTCCCGCTACCGGATGGCGGTGTGGGGGAAGCTGGTCTCCGTGCGGCCGAGGTGAGCGTGCCGGGCCGCCGCCGGTTCAGGACCGCTCCCGCGGCGCCAGCACGCTCACCACGCCCAGCACCGCCAGTCCGGCCGACACCAGCAGGGCGATGTCCGCGCCGTGGGCGAGGCTGCCGGAGGAGGTGGCGAGGGCGATGGTCAGGGCGACGCCGGCGCTGGAGCCGATGTAGCGGAAGGTCTGCTGGGCGCCGGAGCCCATCGCGGCCCGCTCGCGCGGGACCGACTCGACGGCCAGCAGCGGCAGACCGCCGTTGAGCAGGCCGCTGCCCACGCCGCCGATGACCAGGCCGGGCAGCAGCCGGACCCAGGAGCCGGAGCCGACGGCGCCGAGCATGGCCAGGACGCCGACGGCGTGCAGGGCGAAGCCGGCGGCGAGCTGGACGCGCGGGGTGACGCGGCCGGCCAGGCGCTTGACCTGGAGGGCGACCGTGAAGCTCAGCCCGGACCAGAGCAGGAGCAGCCAGGCCGTGTCCATGGGGGACAGCCGCAGCGTCTGCTGGATCAGGGCGGGCAGGAAGCTGAACGGCGCGATCACCGCGAGGCCGGTGAACAGGCCGCCGCCGGCCGAGGCGAGGAAGGGGGCGTGGCGCAGCAGACCGAGGTCGATCATCGGGGTCGCGACCCGGCGTTCGACCGCGACGAAGAGCGCCATCAGGACCACGGCGGCCGCGAGGAGCAGGCCGACGGGTGCGCGCAGCCAGCCGTCCCGGCCGAGGGTCAGTGCGGCGAGCAGGGACACCAGGGCGAGGCCGAAGGTCAGGGCCCCCGGGATGTCGGGGCGGCCGCCGCGCGGGGCGCGGGACTCGGCCAGGGCGCGGGTGCCGAGCGCGGCGGCCACGAGGGCGGCGGCGCCGAGGACGCCGTACGCCACGCGCCAGTCGGGCAGCGCGCCCGCGATCAGCGGGCCGGTCGCGATGCCGCCGCTGACGAAGGCGCCCCAGACGGCGGTCGCGTGCAGCCGGCCGCGCGGGGAGGGGTAGGCCGCGACGATCAGGCCGAGGCTGCTCGCGAGGAGTGCGGCGCTGGCCGCGCCCTGGGCGATGCGGGCGAGGGTGAACTGCCAGGTGGACGTGGCGAAGGCGCCGAGGACGGTGGTGAGGCCGAGGGCCAGGGTGCCGCTGAGGAAGAGCCGGCGCCGGCCGTAGTCGTCGGCGAGGCTGCCGGCCACCAGCAGGAGCGCGGCGAGGCCGAGCGGGGTGCCGTTCAGCAGCCAGGCCTGGCCGGACAGGGCGGTGTGCAGGGCGCGCGCCGTGTCCGGGAGCGTGACCATCGGGGCCGTGTACGTCATCAGCGCCACGGCGGTGGCCGCGCTGGTCAGGGCGAGGGTGGCCCGGGGGCGGGCGCCGGGGGCGTCCCGGGCGGATGCGGCGGTCGCGGTGTCGGCGGGGGTGCTGGCGGTGGCGGCGGCGGAGTCGAGCCCGGTCATGGCGTGTTCCTTATGGTTCAGTCATTGAACTGACCTGACCCGGCCACCGTAACACGGTCAGTTCATTCATTGAACCTATTCGTCGGAAAGTGGCTACAGTGGACGGCATGGCACTGGGCAAGGACTACGCGACACAGCAGTGCTCGATCGCTCGCGCGCTCGAGATCGTCGGTGAGCGCTGGACGCTGCTCGTCGTCCGGGACGCGCTGTACGGCGTGCGGCGCTACAACGACTTCCTCGTCCACCTCGGCATCCCGCGCGCCGTCCTGGCCGCGCGGCTCCAGACGCTGACCGCCGAGGGCATCCTCGAAAAGCGCCGGTACCAGCAGTCGCCGCCGCGCGACGAGTACGTCCTCACCGACCGCGGCGCCGAACTGTGGCCCACCCTGCGCGCCCTCGGCCTGTGGGGTCGCGAGCACTACACCGACGGCCGGCTGCGCTCCTTCCGGCACGCGGACTGCGGCACCGAACTCGGGGCGTACGGAGAGTGCCCCGCGTGCGGGGGCGTCGTACCGGTGGGGGACGTGGTCATGTGGCCCGGACCGGGCCTCGACCCGGACCCGGCCGACCCGGTGAGCCGGGTGCTGCTCAAGCCGAAGCGGCTGCTGGAGCCGCTGGAGACCGACTCGGCCTAGGCGCTCCCGGCGCGGTGCCCGGCAGTCCTGAGCGGTCCTAGGCGATCCGGCGGACCAGGTCGACGGCGGTGCGGTCGGTGTCGTCCGAGTCGCCGTTCAGCCGGTGGACGACCACCCAGCGGCCGTCGTCCGTCGCCCCGGCGAAGAGCGAGGCGTGCCGGGTCGCGCCGTTGTGCCACAGCAGGGCCCCGGACCTCTGCCACGAGGGGGCGGGATCGCCCAGCCGGCGCTCGACCGCCAGCCGGAACAGCAGATCGGCCACCGCGCGCGGCGTGGCCCACAGCCCGCCCGCCGGGAGGATCGCCCCGTCCATCGTCCAGGGCCGGCGGGCCCGGCCGAACAGCCCCGGGGCGAGCAGCCGCCGGTCCGCGTCCGGACGCACGCCGACCTCGTCGACGTCCAGCGGGCGCAGGACGTGCTCGGCGAGCAGCTCCTCGTACGGCGCGCCGGCCGCCGCGACCAGCGTGGCGCCCAGCACCGCGTACCCGAAGTTGGAGTACTCCCGCTGCCCCGGCGGCCGGACCGCGACCTTGTCGAGCCGGGCGAGCGCCCGGGTGAGCGCGGACTGGTCGAAGGCGGCGTAGGGGTCGGCGAGTTGGAGGATCCCGATGGGGTCGGGCGGGAGGCGGGGCAGGCCGGAGGTGTGGGTGGCCAGATTCCGCAGCGTGATGCCCGTGCCGGGCGTGGCGGGGAGGTGGCGCTCGACGGGGTCGTCCGGGTCGAGCAGGCCCGCGGCGGCCATGCGCATCAGGGCGGTGCCGGTGAGCACCTTGGTGAAGGAGCCGATCTCGACGAACCGGTCCACCGCATGGCCGCCGGAGACCCGCGCGGCAGGCTCGTCGCTCGTCAGGACGCAGGTCGGGATGCGTGGCACGGGGAGCTCCTGTCGGGTGCGGGCTTCGGGTACGACTGCCCTCTCAGGTATAAAGGGCGGAAACGTGTCGGAAGTTGCTTACGGGGAGGGCCGGATGAGGCGCGGGTTCGTGTCGTCGCGTTCGCTGCGTTCCTCGCGTACGGTCGCCCTGCTGCTGCTCGTGCTGCTGCCGGTCCTGCTGCTCGACACCGGCAACCTCTCCGCGACCGTGGCGCTGGCCGCGACCGCCGCCGCCGGTTCCGCGTTCTCCGTCTGCCTCCTGCTCTCGGCGCGCAGCGCCCCGGCCGTTCCGCCCACGCGCGTGCGTACGGCGATCCGGGACCGGGCCCGGCGTACGGCCTTCCTGCCCCAGCGTGATCCCGACGCGCCCGGCCGGCGACGGCCGAGGGCACCCGGGTGCGCCCTCCCGGCGACCGCCGCGTAGGGCACGCACCCCCATTCTCTTCCCGTACGCGTGACCCCGCGCGGGTCGTCATGCCGCTCTGTTCCGTTCCGGCCATGCCCGGACATCCGGCACGACGAGACCCCCGGAGGGCTCACCCATGTCCGTTCTCGCTGTCTTCGCCCGCCTGGTCGAGCACGTCGCCGACCTGCTGACCCCGCTGTTCCACGCCTCCGCGGCCGCCGCCGCGATCGTCCTGTTCACCGCGCTCGTACGACTCCTCGTCCACCCGCTGTCCCGCGCCGCCGCCCGTGGCCAGCGGGCCCGGGCCGCGTTGCAGCCGAGGATCGCCGAACTGCGCACGAAGCACGCCGAGGATCCGCAGCGGCTCCAGAAGGCGGTGCTGGAGCTGCACGCCGAGGAAAAGGTCTCGCCGCTGTCCGGCTGCCTGCCGAGCCTCCTCCAACTGCCCGCGTTCTTCCTCCTGTACCACCTCTTCTCCAGCTCCACGATCGGCGGCGAGGCCAACGGCCTGCTCGGACACGAGCTGTTCGCGGCGCCGCTCGGCGGGCGCTGGGCCGACGCGCTCGCCGACGGCGGGCCGTTCGGGCCGGCCGGGCTGGTCTACGCCGGTCTCTTCGTCCTCGTCACGGCCGTCGCCGTCTTCAACTACCGGCGCACCAAGCGCATGATGGCGAACAACCCGGTCGCGGTCGCGGGCGGCGACGGCGGGCAGGTGCCCGGGCTCGGCGCGCTCAACAAGGTCATGCCGTTCATGTCGTTCTTCACCCTCGTCACCGTGGCCGTCGTCCCGCTCGCGGCCGCGCTGTACGTCGTCACGAGCACGACCTGGAGCGCCGTGGAGCGGGCCGCCCTCTATCAGTGAGAGGCCTGGTTACGGTCCAGTACGTGAACAGGGTCTTGCGGAGTGGACTCCGGGATTGGAGGATCGGCCAGTCCTCCGATGGCTGCACCCATCGGCCGGGCGCCCCCGCGATCGAGGGAGATTGTGACCATGAAGCTGCTGCGAGTCGGTACGGCAGGGGCGGAGCGGCCCGCGCTGCTCGATGCCGAGGGAACCCTCCGGGACCTGTCGGGGATCGTCGACGACATCGACGGCGCGCTCCTCGCCGACGAGGCCGCGCTCGGCCGGGTACGGGCGGCCGCCGCCTCCGGTGAGCTGCCCGCGCTCGACGCGGCGGGGCTCAGGACCGGGCCGCCGCTCGGCCGGATCGGCAAGATCGTGTGCATCGGGCTCAACTACCACGACCACGCCCGCGAGACCGGCGCCGAGCCGCCCGCCGAGCCGGTGGTCTTCTTCAAGGCCCCGGACACCGTCGTCGGGCCGCACGACACCGTCCTCGTCCCGCGCGGCTCCGCGAAGACCGACTGGGAGGTGGAGCTGGCCGTCGTCATCGGACGAACGGCCCGCTACCTGGAGTCGGCCGAGGACGGCCTCGCGCATGTCGCGGGGTACACGGTCGCGCACGACGTCTCCGAGCGGGAGTTCCAGATCGAGCGCGGCGGGACCTGGGACAAGGGCAAGAACTGCGAGACGTTCAACCCGCTCGGGCCGTGGCTCGTGACGGCCGACGAGGTGCCCGACCCCCAGGCGCTGTCCCTGAGGCTGTGGGTCAACGGGGAGCTGAAACAGGACGGGACGACGGCCGAGCAGATCTTTCCCGTGGGGGAGGTCGTGCGGTACGTCAGCCACTTCATGACGCTGTACCCCGGGGACGTCATCAACACGGGGACGCCGGCGGGGGTGGCGATGGGGCAGCCGGAGCCGAAGCCGTATCTGCGGGGCGGGGACGTGGTCGAGCTGGAGATCACGGGGCTCGGTCGGCAGCGGCAGGAGCTGAAGGACGCCTAGGCGGGTGGGGGCTGCGCGAGCACGGCGGGTGCGGGTCGGCCGTGGTTTCTCGCGCAGTTCCCCGCGCCCCTTCGAGGGCGCTTCCGCTCAGTCCAGCAGATAGGCCAGGCGGCGCCATTCCTCCCTCGGGAGTTGCTCCCGCGGGCCCCCGGTGACCACCTGGAGGGCCACGTGGTCCGCGCCCGCCTGGTGGAAGGTGTCGATGCGGTCGCGGACGGCGGCCTCGTCGCCCCACGCGAAGACCGCGTCGACCAGGCGGTCGCTGCCGCCGTCGGCCAGGTCGTCCTCGGTGAAGCCGAGGCGCAGGAAGTTGTTCGTGTAGTTCGGCAGGGCGAGGTACATCGCGAGGGTCTCGCGGGCGACGGCGCGGGCCCGGGCCGGGTCGGGCTCCAGGACGACCTTCAGCTCGGGGGCGAGCAGCGGCCCCTCGCCGAGGATCTCGCGGGCCTGCGCGGTGTGTTCGGCGGTGACCAGGTACGGCACCGCGCCCGCCGCCCGGTCCCGGGACAGCTCCAGGGTCTTGGGGCCGAGGGCCGCGAGGACCCGGCGGTCGGCGGGGACGCCCGCCGCGTCCAGCGCGTCGAGGTAGGCGACCAGCGCGGAGTAGGGGCGGCGGTACTGCTCGGCGAGCTTGGCGTGGCTCACCCCCAGGCCGAGCACGAAGCGGCCGGGGTGGGCCGCGTCCACCTGGGCGAAGGCCGCCGCGCTGGTCTCGGCGTCGTAGTCCCAGATGCTCTGGATGCTGGTGCCGACGGTGAGGGCGTCGGTGGCCTCCAGGAGCGGTACGGCATGCCGGGCCGCGCTGCTGCCGCCCAGCCATACGGCTCGGAAGCCGAGCTCCTCCAACTCGGCCGCCGCCTCCGCCAGTTCGCCGCGCCGGGAGGGTTCCTCCGTGCGCAGGGCGAAGCTCCAGATGCCGTAGCGGCCGATCCGGTCCTTCAAGCCGTGCGAGGTGTTCGTGCTGCTCGTGCTGCTCGTGCTGCTCATCGGGGCGATCCCTCCGGGCGGGTCGTGATCATCACGTCTACAGCCCTTCCCAACCGGCGGGATCCCCCCACGGATTCCCGGCGGGTGTCACACCTTGAGGAATCGCTCCAGGGCCTCGACGACGAGCCGGTGGTCCTGGAGCTGGGGCAGGCCGGAGACCGTCACCGCGCCGACGACGCCCACGTTCTCCACATGGACCGGGAACGAGCCGCCGTGGGCCGCGTAGGTGCCGGGGTCCAGGCGGGCGGAGTCCTCGAAGGTCGTGCCCTTGGCGCGGAAGCGGGAGCCGACCAGGTAGGAGGAGGCGCCGTAGCGCTCCACCACCCGGCGCTTGCGGGCGATCCAGGCGTCGTTGTCCGGGGTGGAGCCGGGCAGGGCGGCGTGGAAGAGCTGCTGGCCGGCGCGGTGGATGTCGATCGCGACGGGCGCCCCGCGCTCCCGGGCCAGCTCGACCAGGAGCGAGCCGAGGGCCCAGGCGTCCTCGTACGTGAACTGCCGGAAGACCAGGCGGCGTTCCTGCGCCTCCAGCTCCTCGACGGACGGGGCCGGTGCGGGGTCGGTGCGGGGAGCGGTCCGGGACATCAGAGGGTCACCGTCGCCTTGTCGAGGGCCGAGCGGCGGGCCGCTTCGAGTACGTCGAGGGCGGCGGCCGCCTCCAGCGCGGACACCGGGTTGGGCGCGCCGGCACGCAGGGCGTCGGTGACGGCCGCGTAGTAGGCGGGGTAGTCGCCCGGCAGGGTCGGTACGGGGGTGCCGGCGCCGGTCAGCGGGGACTCCCCGGCGCCGATGCGGCCCCACAGGGACTCCGGCTCGGCGCCCCAGTGCGGGCCGGGGCGCAGGCCCTCGCGCAGTGCCCCCTCCTGCGGGTCCAGGCCGTACTTCACATAGCCCGCCCGCGAGCCCAGCACCCTGAAGCGCGGGCCGAGTTGGGCGGTGGTCGCGGAGACGTAGAGGTGGGAGCGGACACCGCTCGCGTGGGTGACGGCGATGAAGGTGTCGTCGTCGGTCTCGGCGCCCGGGCGGCGGACGTCCGTCTCGGCGTACACCTCGGTGGCCGGGCCGAAGAGGACCAGGGCCTGGTCGACGACGTGGCTGCCGAGGTCGTAGAGGAGACCTCCGATCTCTGCCGGGTCGCCGGACTCGCGCCAGCCGCCCTTGGGCTGCGGGCGCCAGCGCTCGAAGCGGGACTCGAAGCGCCACACGTCGCCGAGCGAGCCGTCCGCGAGGAGCCGGCGCAGGGTCAGGAAGTCGTTGTCCCAGCGGCGGTTCTGGAAGACCGACAGCAGCAGGCCGCGCTCCTCGGCGAGGGCGGCGAGGCCGCGGGCCTCGGCGGCGGTCCCGGCGACCGGCTTGTCGACCACGACCGGCAGGCCCGCCTTCAGGGCGGCGGTGGCGAGCGGGACGTGCGTCCTGTTCGGGGACGCGATGACGATCAGGTCCAGTTCGCCGGCGCGGTCGAACAGCTCCCAAGGCGTGGCGACGGTCCGGGTGTCCGGGAACTCGGCGCGGGCCTGCTCCTGCCGCTCGGGGTTCGAGGTGACCACGGTGTCCAGGGCGAGGCCCTCGGTGGCGGCGATCAGCGGGGCGTGGAAGACGGAGCCGGCGAGGCCGTAGCCGATCAGGCCGACGCGGAGAGGGGTGGCAGCACTCATGGGACTACTTTCGCAACGCTGTTGCCAAAGTGCAAGCGGCGGGGACAATGGGTGGCGTGAACAGGACGACGACGGGGACGGGGACACGGGCGGGAATGGGGACGCGGGAGGGGATGGGCGTCGGCGGCCCGGCGGGGGCGAACCTCGGCGCGGTGCGCAGCCACAACGCCGCGCTGGTGCTGGGCCTGCTGCGGGACGCCGGGGCGGAGGGCATCAGCCGGCTCGAACTGGCCGAGCGCACCGGGCTGACCCCGCAGGCCGTCAGCAAGATCACCGCACGGCTGCGGGAGCAGGGGTTCGCGGCGGAGGCCGGGCGCCGGGCGTCCACCGGGGGCAAGCCGCGCACGGTGCTGCGGCTGGTGCCGGAGGCGGGGCACGCGGTCGGGGTCCACCTGGACCGCGACGAGCTGCGGGCCGTCCTCGTCGACCTGGACGGCGCCGTGGTGGCGCAGCGGCGCGCGGAGCTGGACCTGGGGGCGGGGGCGCCGGCCGTGCTCGGGGTGCTCACCCGGGCGGTGGAGGGGCTGGTGGGGCAGGCGCTCGGCCTCGGGGACGACGACGGACTCGCCGGTGTCGGCACGCTGCTCGGAGTGGGGGTGGCGCTGCCGGGGCCGCTCGACCACGCGCGCGGGGTGCTGCACCGGGTCACGGGATTTCCCGAGTGGGACGGCTTCGCGCTGCGGGACGCGCTGGAGACACGGCTCGGGGTGGCGGTGGTGGTCGACAAGGACACGAACGCGGCCGCGCTGGGGCTCTCGGTGCGGGGCGAGGGCGGCTCCGGATCCTTCGCGTACCTGCATCTCGGCACCGGGCTCGGGGCCGGGCTGGTGATCGGCGGGAGCGTGCACCGGGGGGCGCGGACCGGGGCGGGGGAGTTCGGGCACCAGGTGATCCAGCTCGACGGTCCGCCGTGCGAGTGCGGGAACCGGGGGTGCGTGGAGGCGCTGTGCCTCGGGGCCGTGGGGCGCGGGGAGCCGGAGGAGGCGGCGCGGGTGCTGGGGGTGGGGGCGGCGAATCTGGTGGGGCTGCTCGACATCGACGCGGTGCTGCTCGGGGGGCGGACCGTGGCCGGGGCGCCGGAGGTGTACGTGCGGGGCGTGGGTGACGTACTGGCGGCGCAGGCCCGGCGGGAGGGGATGCCGGGCGGGGCGGTGCCGGTCCGGGCGGCCGGGGGCGGCGAGCGGATCGTCGCGGAGGGGGCCGCGCAGTTGCTGCTGGGGCGGTTGTTCGGGCGCGGGGACGCGTGAGGGTGCCGTGCGCCGTGGCCGGGTTGCGAGGCCGGCCGGTCGTCCCACCGTGGAACCAACCGCATCAATCGACTCCATGGGTGACCTGAGCCCCGACGGCCCGCCTCCGAAGGTGACCGGCACCCTGGTCGGAACCGCCCGGCTCGACCCGGGCACGCGAGCGGCGGCGCACATCTACCTGGCCTGCGCCTCGGACCCGGACGACGTGGCCACGGTGGACGTCACCGTCGTCGGCCGACCCCGGCACCGCCCCCGCGGAAACGGCTCCCCCGCGCGCTCCCGGTCACCCGGCCCGACCATGGACCCATGCGACTGCGCACACCCCCGGCCCTGGCAGCGGCCGCGACCTCGGCACCGGTAGTGACCCCGGCCCTGGTCCCGGCCGCGCCCCTGGCCCTGGTGGTGCCCCCGGTCCCGGCCCCGGTCCTGCTCCCGGTGGTGACTCCGTCCGCGTCCTCATCCCTGACCTCGTCCTCGGCCTCGTCTACGTCCCTGCCCACGTCCCTGACTCTGGCCCCGGCCGTGACCCTGGCCCCACCCCCGGTGCTGCCCCCGCTCCCGCGTCTCGCCCTGGCCGCCGTCACCGTCGCGGTGGCCGTCGGACTCCTCGTCCCCCTGTCCGCGCCGGTCGCCCGGGCCGTCGGGGCGCCCGCGGATGCCGTCTGTGCCGGTGCCGACGCGCATGTCTTCCCGCTCACCGCCCGGATCCGCGGGGGCCCGGACTCGTACGAGGCGGGCGGTGGATTCGGGACCTGGTACATCGACCTCACCAACACCACCCGCCGCACCTGCACCGGTGTCCACCCGGTCGTCGTCCTCGTCGACAGCAGGCGCGCACTGAAGCCCCACCAGCCCCGGCTGGACTTCTACGACGGCTCCCGGGCCCGTCCGGTGCCGTTCGAGAGCACCGACGAGCAGGAGCTGGTCGGGGTGCTGGACGCCGCGGGGTTCGCCGGGTTCACCGTGCCGGCCGGCAGGACGGTCAGCGTCAGGGTCAGGCTCTCGCTCACCTCGGACGCCTTGGCCGACCGGGTCACCGCGGGCGCCGCCGTGGTCCAGCGCCGGGGCGCGGACGACGGGGACTGGGTCGGGCAGTCCGATCCGTACGTGTTCGGGATCGTGCACGAGGGGGACCGCGCGGGCGACGGCGCCGAGGCGGGGGCCGAAGTCGACTGGCGGACAAGCGAGTTGGCGCGCACCGGCACCGGGGGCGCGCCCGGTCTGTCGGCGGCCGCCGGGGCCCTGGTCGGGGCCGGCGCCGGTGCGTTCCTGGTGTCCCGGCGGCGCCGCTGAACCGGGTCCCGTACCGGAAGCGCTCCCGTCGTCTGCGAACATCCCTGCGTGGACTACCCGAACGACCAGGCCCCCGGCGCCCCCGTCCGCTCCGGCATCCCCGAGCACGGGCGCATCCCCAAGTACTACGCCGTGAAGGCGCGGATCGCCGCGCTGCTGGAGGAGCTGGGGGAGGGCGGCCCCATCCCCACCGAGCGGGATCTGGCCGAGCGGTACGACGTCGCGCGCGAGACCGTGCGGCAGGCGGTGCGGGAGCTGGTGCTGGAGGGACGGTTGCAGCGCCGGGGGCGCGGGACCGTCGTCGCCGGGCCCAAGCTCGCCCAGCCGCTGTCCCTCGCCAGCTACACCGAAGGGGTGCGCCGGCAGGGCCGTACGCCCGGCCGTGCCCTCGTCACCCTCGACCGTTTCCCGTGCCCCGAGGCCCTCGCCGCGGAGACCGGGCTCACCCGGGGCGAACCCGTGTGGCACCTGGAGCGCGTGCTGCTCGCCGACGAGGAGCGGGTCGGGCTGGAGAGCACGTACGTCGCCGTCGCGCGGGTGCCCCGGCTGGACGCCGACTTCGACCCCGACTCCTCCTTCTACGGCTATCTCACCGCCCAGGGCATCGCCTTCGGTGACGCCGACGAGCGCATCGAGACCGTGCTGGCCACCCCCCGCGAGGCGCTGCTCATCGGCACGCCGCCCGCCCTGCCGATGCTGCTGATCCACCGCGTCTCGCGGGACACGGAGGGCCGGCCGCTGGAGCGGGTGCGCTCGCTGTACCGGGGCGACAGGTTCTCCTTCACCACGCATCTGAGCGGCTGAGAGGCGAGTACTCGGGCACTCTCAGTTGTGTCACGAAAGGATAACGGGTCTAGCCCAAACTTGAGGGGTCGTTCACGCTCTCGTTGACAGCCGGATATCTCCGGTTCCCCGGTCCCGAGGAGCGTTGCCGACGTGAGAGTGACAGTCGTAGGAGCAGGCGTGGTGGGCACCATGCACGCCTGGCATGCAGTTCAGCGTGGCCATCAGGTCGTCCAGATCGAGCGTGAGACCGAGGCGCGCGGCGCCTCGCTGCGCAACTTCGGGCAGATCTGGGTCAGCGGCCGCGCGGGTGGCGAAGAGCTGGAGACCGCGCTGCGGGCGCGGGAGCTGTGGGAGGGGATCGGCGCCCGCGTGCCGAAGCTCGGGTTCCGGGCCAACGGGTCGCTGACCCCGGTCCGCGGCGCCCTGGAGCTGGCGGTCGCCGAGGCCGCCCTCGCCCGCCCGGACGCCGCCGCCCGCGGCTACAAGCTGCTGCTGCCCGCCGAGGCGCGCGCCCTGAACCCCGCCCTGCGCGGCGAGTTCACCGCGGCCCTGTACTGCGAGCGCGACGCGGCCGTCGAGCCCCGCACCGCCCAACTCGCCCTGCGCGAAGAGCTGTTGAAGTCCCCGGACTACACCTTCCTGCCGGGCCGTGAGGTCCGCGACGTGGTCGGCCCCGGCGCCGTACGGGACGACCACGGCGACGTGCACCACGCCGACGCCGTCGTCCTGTGCACCGGCGCCTGGCTCGGCGGACTCGTCCGCGAGCTGGCCGGGCCCGACCTGCCCGTGCGCCGCGTCCGCCTGCAGATGATGCAGACCGACCCGCTGGGCGAGCAGCTGACCACCTCCGTCGCGGACGCCGACAGCTTCCGCTACTACCCGGCCTACGGCTCCCCGGCGCTGGACGCGCTCAACGCCGGCCGGCCCCAGGCGCCGACGGCGGCCGAGCACAGGATGCAGCTGCTGATGGTGCAGCGCGCCGACGGCGGACTGACCATCGGCGACACCCACGAGTACGAGCACCCCTTCGCCTTCGACACCGCCGAGGAGCCCTACGAGCACCTCACCGGAGTCGTCGAATCCCTGCTCGGGCGCCCGCTGCCGCGCATCCGCCGCCGCTGGGCGGGCGTGTACGCGCAGTGCACCGACACGAGCCGGGTCGTGCACCGGCAGCAGGTGAGCGACGGTGTGTGGCTGGTCACCGGGCCCGGCGGGCGCGGCATGACCTGCTCCCCGGCGATAGCCGAAACGACCGCGAACGAACTGGGCTGGTGAGCACCCCCATGACCCCCTCCACCGACATCCGTCTCGTCGTCCTCGACATGGCCGGCACCACCGTCGGCGACGACGGCCTCGTCGAGCGCGCCTTCGCCGCCGCCGCAGGCGAACTCGGCGTCGAGACCGGCTCGCCCGAGCACACCGAGCACCTCGCGTACGTCCGCGCCACCATGGGCGAGTCCAAGATCTCCGTCTTCCGGCACCTGTTCGGCACCGAGGAGAAGGCCCGGCGCGCCAACGCCGCCTTCGAGAAGGCATACGGCGAGCTGGTCGACGGCGGCCTGATCGCCCCCGTCCCCGGTGCCCGCGAGGCCATCGAGGAACTGGCCGGCAGCGGCCGGACCGTCGTGCTGACCACCGGCTTCGCCCGCGTCACCCAGGACGCCATCCTCGACGCCCTCGGCTGGCGGGATCTCGTCCCGCTCACCCTGTGCCCGGCCGACGCCGGCGGGCGCGGACGGCCGTACCCGGACATGGTCCTCGCGGCCTTCGTCCGCACCAGGGCCGCGGACGACGTGCGCCAGGTCGCCGTCGTCGGCGACACCTCCTACGACGTGCTCAGCGGGGTACGGGCGGGCGCCGGGCTGGTCGCGGGCGTACGCACCGGGGCCCACGGGGACGCCGAGTTCCACGCCGCCGGTGCCACGCACGTCCTCGACTCGGTGGCCGGTCTGCCCGCGCTGCTGTCGGGAGCGCGCTGAGATGGGCATCCGCTTCGACTCCGTCACCGTCGCCTACGACGGCAACGTCGTCCTCGACGCCCTCGACCTCACCGTCGAGCCCGGCGAGGTCATGGCGCTGCTCGGGCCGTCCGGCTCCGGCAAGACCACCGCGCTGCGGGCGGTCGCCGGGTTCGTACGGCCCGTGTCCGGGCGGGTGCTCCTCGGCGGCCGGGACGTGACGGACCTGCCGCCGTACCGGCGTGGCATCGGCATGGTCGTGCAGCAGTACGCGCTCTTCCCGCACCTGCGGGTCGACGAGAACGTGGCCTTCGGGCTCAGGGCCAGGAAGACACCCAAGATCTCCAAGGGCGGGATACGGCAACGGGTCGCCGAGGCGCTGGAGATGACCGGCATGGGCGCCTACGCCCGCCGCCATCCGCGCGAGCTGTCCGGCGGACAGCAGCAGCGGGTCGCCATCGCCCGCGCGCTGGCCATCCGCCCGGACGTACTGCTCCTGGACGAGCCGCTGTCCGCGCTGGACGCCCGGCTGCGCTCCGGGATGCTGACCGAACTGGCCCGGCTGCACCGGGAGTTGCCCGACGTCTCGATGCTGTACGTCACCCATGACCAGGTCGAGGCGCTGACCCTGGCCGACCGGATCGCCGTCATGGACAAGGCGCGGCTCCAGTCCTGCGGGACGCCGAGGGAGCTGTACCGCTCCCCGGCCGACGAGTTCACCGCCTCCTTCGTGGGCGGCGCGAACCTGGTGCCCGTGACCGTGGGGACCGGCGGGGTCTCCTTCGCGGGGTCCGAGCTGGAGGTCGACACGAACGGGGCGCCCGCGGGGGCGCGGGCCACGCTGTGCGTACGGCCGCACGCCGTCGGGCTGGGCCAGGGCCCCAACCAACTCACCGGCGTCGTACGGGAGATCCAGTGGCGGGGCGCCACACACCGGCTGTACGTCGAGGTCGGCGGACACACGCTCATGGCGGACGTGCGCGAACTGAAGGCTCCGCCGGCCCACGGCGACTCCGTGAGCCTGCACTTCGCGTCCGACGACGCCGTACTGCTGCCCGCCGGAGTCAGCCATGCCTAGGCGCCTGTTGTGGGCCCTGCCTCCCGTGGTCCTGCTCGCCCTCTTCTTCGTCTACCCCCTCGGCCTCGTCGTCCAGCAGTCCTTCCAGCCCGACTCCGGCGGCACCTCCCTCCAGCCGTACGCCGACGTCTTCGCCTCCGACGCCTTCCGGCACGCGCTGTGGACCACCGTCTGGCTGGCGCTCGCCTCCACCGCCGGATGTCTGCTCCTCGGGTTCCTGCTGGCGCTGGTCATCGCGTTCGTGCCGTTCCCCGGGGCGAAGGGGGTGGCGCGGTTCATCGACGTGTACCTGTCCTTCCCGTCCTTCCTCATCACGCTGGCCCTGCTGTTCATCTACGGCAGCACCGGCATCGTCGGCTCCTTCCAGTTCCTCACCACGCCCTGGGGCGTGCTGCTGGCGGAGGTCACCTACTTCACGCCGTTCGTGATGCGGCCCCTGCTCGCCGCCTTCTCGCAGCTGGACACCGCCCAGCTGGAGGCGGCCAGTTCGCTGGGCGCGCGGGCGCCGCGGATCGTGCGGCGGGTGATCCTGCCGGAGGCGCTGCCCGCGCTCGCCGCCGGCGGGAGCCTCGTCCTGGTGCTCTGCCTCAACGAGTTCGGCATCGTGCTGTTCACCGGCGCCAAGGGCGTCACCACCCTGCCGATGCTCGTCTACAGCAAGGCGATCCTGGAGTCCGACTACCCGGGCGCGTGCGTGGTCGCCGTCGTCAACGTCCTGATCTCCGTGGGCCTCTACGCCCTCTACCGGGTGGTGAGCCGTCGTGCTGGTGCATAGCCGCGGGGCCAGGTGGGCCGTGTGGACGGTGTTCGCCGTCCTCTTCCTGCCGCTGTTCGCCCTGCCCCTCCTCGTCATCCTCGGCGCCTCCTTCGCCACCCACTGGTCCGGCGTCCTGCCCTCGGGCGCGACCGTCGCCAACTACCGTGCCGCCACCCGCGGCGAGGCCCTCCAGGCGCTCACCACCAGCCTGCTCACGGCCGTCGGCGCCAGCCTGCTCGCGCTGACCGCCGGCACCTGGGCCGCGCTGGCCGCGGCGGGGCTGAGGAAGCGGTACCGCAGGATCATGGACGCCCTGTTCGTCCTGCCGGTCGCCGTACCCTCCGTCGTGGTCGGACTGTCGGTCCTCGTCGCCTTCTCCAAGCCGCCGCTGCTGCTCAACGGCACCCGGTGGATCGTGATCCTCGCGCACACCGTGCTGGTCACGGCCTTCGCCCACCAGTCCGTGTCGGCGGCGATCACCCGCCTCGACCCGGCCTACGAACAGGCCGCCGCCTCCCTCGGCGCCCGCCCCGCCCACGTCCTGTGGCGGGTCCGTCTCCCCCTCCTGCTGCCCTCCCTGACCGCCGCCGCCGGCCTCTGCTTCGCCCTGTCCATGGGCGAGCTGAGCGCCACGATGATGCTCTATCCGCCCGACTGGACCCCGCTGCCGGTCCTGATCTACGCGGCCACCGACCGGGGCGCCCTGTTCACCGGCTCGGCCGTGGCCGTGGTGCTGATGGCCGCGACCCTGCTCGCCCTGTTCGCCGTCTCCCGGGTCCGCACCCGGGCGTCGTACCGCTGACACCCCCCACCGCAGACCATCCCCCCACTCCCGTAACCCCCGTGAAAACGCCAGGAGTTGGCCTCGCCATGCCCAGAAACCGCCTCTCGCCCGCCATAGCCCTCGCCCTGCTCGCCACCCCCGCGCTGTCCGCCTGCGGCACCTCCACCGCCTCCGACGCCAAGGAGGTCACCGTCTACAGCGCCGACGGCCTCAAGGGCGAGAACGGCGACGGCTGGTACGACAAGGTCTTCGCGGACTTCACCAAGCAGACCGGCATCAAGGTCAAGTACGTCGAGGGCGGCTCCGGCGAGATGGTGCAGCGCGCCGTCCGCGAGAAGAGCAACCCGCAGGCCGACGTGCTGGTCACCCTGCCGCCCTTCATCCAGCAGGCCGACGCCAAGGGCCTGCTGCAGAAGTACGAGGTGAAGGACTCCGACCAGGTCAGCGGCGCCGACAAGGCCGTGGACGGCTCCTGGATCTCCGTCGTCAACAACTACTTCGGCTTCGTCTACAACAAGAAGGAGCTGAAGCAGGCCCCGAAGACCTGGAACGAACTGCTCGACGCCACGTACAAGAACAAGCTCCAGTACTCCACCCCGGGCGTCGCCGGCGACGGCACCGCCGTCCTCATCAAGGCAATCCACGACTTCGGCGGCAAGGAACAGGCCCTCGCCTACCTGAAGAAGCTCCAGGCCAACAACGTCGGCCCGTCCGCCTCCACCGGCAAGCTCGCGCCCAAGGTCGACAAGGGCGAACTGCTCGCCGCCAACGGCGATGTGCAGATGAACTACGCCCAGGCCAAGACCATGCCGAACCTCGGCATCTGGTTCCCGGCCGACAAGGACGGCAAGCCCTCCACCTTCGCCCTGCCCTACGCAGCCGGCCTGGTCACCAAGGCCCCGCACAGCGAGAACGGAAAGAAGCTGCTCGACTTCATGCTCGCGCAGAAGCAGCAGGAGGAGGTCAGCTCCATCGGCGGCGGCTTCAGCGCCCGCCAGGACGTCAAGGCCACCGACGCCAACGCCGTCGCCCTCACCAGAATCATGGACGGCGTCGACTTCTTCGAGCCCGACTGGACCGACATCGACAAGAACCTGACGTCGTACGTCGAGGACTGGAAGTCGGCGACCGGCAGCTGAGCCGATCGACAGGCGGACGGCAGGGTCAGGATCAGGCCAGGCTGATTAGGCTTGGGGCGTCGGTACGCCGTGGTTCCGGCGCCCCCGCTTTGCCTTGTCGACCGCACGTACGCCAGGAGACGCACAACATGGCAGACCGCAAGCCGATCGAGTCGTGGCTCACCGACATGGACGGTGTCCTGATCCACGAGGGCGTTCCGATCCCCGGCGCCGACGCCTTCCTGAAGAAGCTGCGCGAATCCGGCCGGCCCTTCCTGGTGCTGACCAACAACTCCATCTACACCGCCCGCGACCTGCACGCCCGGCTGCGCCGGATGGGCCTGGACGTGCCGGTGGAGAACATCTGGACCTCGGCGCTCGCCACCGCCCAGTTCCTGAACGACCAGCGGCCCGGCGGCAGCGCCTACGTCATCGGCGAGGCCGGTCTGACCACGGCCCTGCACGACATCGGCTACATCCTCACCGACCACGAGCCCGACTTCGTGATCCTCGGCGAGACCCGCACCTACTCCTTCGAGGCCCTGACCAAGGCCGTCCGGCTGATCAACAACGGCGCCCGGTTCATCGCCACCAACCCCGACAACGTCGGCCCCTCCATCGAGGGCGACCTGCCCGCCACCGGCTCCGTCGCCGCCCTGATCACCGCCGCGACCGGCAAGAAGCCGTACTTCGTCGGCAAGCCCAACCCGCTGATGATGCGCGCCGGGCTCAACGCGATCGGCGCCCACTCCGAGACCTCCGCGATGATCGGCGACCGCATGGACACCGACGTGCTCGCTGGTCTGGAGGCCGGTATGCGCACGTTCCTGGTGCTCAGCGGGGTCACCCAGCCGGACGCCGTCGACCAGTACCCGTTCCGCGCGTCCAAGGTCGTCGACTCCATCGCGGACCTGGTCGACCTCGTCTGACACAGCTGACCAGCGGCTTTCAAACCCGGGCCCACCCATTTGGAGCAATCGGGCGCCCCCAGAGGATGCGGGGGCGCCTGCGCCGGGGGAGCCTCCAGATAACTGGAGGTTCACGATGGGCTCACTTCGCCTCACTGTCTGTACCGGAATCCTGGCCGTCGCCGCCCTCGCACCGTCGGCTCACGCGGCCGACGGCGGCTCGGTCTCCGTGACTCCCGGCTCCCCGTCCCCCGGTACCGACGTCTCCCTGCGCGTCCACGGCTGCTCCGGTCCCGAGGGCACCGCCGTCTCGGGCGCCTTCGTCTCCGACGCGCGGCTGACCGGCAAAGGAGGCTCCCTCTCCGGCGAGACCCGCGTCCGCTCCTCCCTCGCGCCCGGCGCCTACGACGTGAGGATCACCTGCGCCGACTACGTCATCAGCGGACGGATCACCGTGGCGGGCGGCCGGGGCGACGCCCGGGGAACGGCCCCGGGCTCCGACCGGCGAACCGGACAGACCAGCCAGACAGGACAGACCAGCCAGACAGGACAGACCGGATGGACCGGACAGGCGGGGGATGCGGACCGGCGTCCCGGCTCCGCCGCCTCCCCCGTCGCCCCGGTCCACGCGGGCGGCGGCGGCACCGCCACCCACTTCGCCACCGTGGCCACCAGTGAGTCCGGGCCCGGCACCGCCGAGACCGTCACCGGTCTGGGGCTGGCCGGGGTCGCCGCGCTCGCCGTCGGGCTCCGCGGACACCGGGGCCGCAACAGCCGTACCGGCCGCTGACGGGCCCGCATGACCGACGACCAGGGGCATCCCGGCACCGGCACCGGACGGCTGGTCACCCTCGTCACCTGGGCGCTGCTGCTGCTCGGGCTGTGGCTGTGGGGGCGGGCGGTGACCGGCGTACCGGACGGCGCGGACGACCCGGCCGCCGGTGGCACCTGGGCCTCCGGAGCCGTGGACCCCGCCCTGCTGCCCCGCGCGGCCGCGCCGCTCGCCGACGCGCTGCCGCAGCGCGTGGACATCCCCCGGCTCGGCGTACAGGCCCCCGTGGTGGCCCGCGGCCTCGACACCGAGGGCGCCGTCGACCCGCCGCCGTTCGACCAGCCGGGCGTGGTCGGCTGGTACGGCGCCGGCGCCAGCCCCGGCGCCAAGGGCGCGGCCCTCCTGGTCGGACACGTCGACACCGCGACCCGGCCGGGCGTCTTCTACAAGCTCAGCACGCTCACGCCGGGCGCGACGGTCCGGGTGGTCCGCTCGGACGGCACGGTCGCCCACTTCACCGTCGACGACGTCCGCGTCCTGCCCCGCAGCGGCTTCGACGCCCACCAGGCCTACGGCCCCCGCCGCCCCGGCCGCGCCGAACTG
This sequence comes from Streptomyces sp. NPDC055966, assembly GCF_042269865.1. Lineage (NCBI taxonomy): Bacteria > Bacillati > Actinomycetota > Actinomycetes > Kitasatosporales > Streptomycetaceae > Streptomyces > Streptomyces sp. NPDC055966. The sequence goes on along the minus strand of NZ_JBHJYK010000001.1, from coordinate 764,656 downwards.
CGCCTGATCACCTGCGGTGGCGCCTTCGACCGCACCACGAGCTCCTACACCGCCAACGTGGTGGTCAACGCCTACCTCACCGGCACCACGCACTGACCCCCGCACGCCCCGGCGTGCGACCTCGTGACGGGGCGTCCGGATATGTCAGCATGGGACGGCACCCGGACCAGTGCGCCCAGGGGGGAATCGTATGGACGACAGCAGGGGGGCCAGGCCCTGTCATCACACTCCGACAGGACCTGGGGCGAGCGCGCGGGTGTCCGTGGCGGTGGTGCTGGGGGCGGCGCTGCTGCTCGCCGGCTGCTCCTCGGGAGGCGGAGGCGGCGACAAGAACGCCGGCGACGGCGCCCGGATCACCCAACAGCCCAAGTCCGCCGACCCGTTCTGGGTGAACCCGGACGGCACGGCGGCCCGGCAGCTCGCCGCCTACACCAAGGCGGGCAGGACCTCGGACGCCGAGCAGATCCGGAAGATCGCCGAGCAGCCCGTGGGGGAGTGGATCGGCTCGGAGAACCCCGAGCAGGAGGCCCGCGGCTTCACCGAGGCCGCCCAGCACGCCGACCGCACGGCCCTGCTCGTGCTCTACGACATCCCGCACCGCGACTGCGGCCAGTACTCCCAGGGCGGCGCCGCCGACGGCAACGCCTACCGCGCCTGGATCGACGGCGTGGCCCGGGGCATCCAGGACCGCCCGGCCGTCGTCGTCCTCGAACCGGACGCCGTACTGCACCTGGTGGACGGCTGCACGCCGAACCAGTTCCACGAGGAGCGCTACGACCTGCTCCGGGGCGCGATCACCACGCTCAAGTCCCTGAAGAACACCAAGGTCTACCTCGACGCGGGCAACGCCGGCTGGGGCCGTCCCGACCAGATCTTCCAGCCCCTCCAGCAGGCCGGCATCGCGCAGGCCGACGGCTTCGCCGTCAACGTCTCCAACTTCTACTCCACCCAGGACTCCCTCGCCTACGGCAAACAGCTCTCGGCGAAGGCGGGCGGCAAGCACTTCGTCATCGACACCAGCCGCAACGGCAACGGCCCCGCCACACAGGGCGATCCGGGCCGGCGCTGGTGCAACCCGCCGGGCCGCGCCCTCGGTGAGACGCCGACGACGAAGACGTCCGACCCCCTCGTGGACGCCTACCTGTGGGTCAAGCGCCCGGGGGAGTCGGACGGGACGTGCAAGGGCGGCCCGAAGGCCGGGGACTGGTGGGCGAGTTACGCACTCGCCCTGGCCCGGAACAGTAAGCAGTAGCCCTACGACACCTTGACCCACTGTGCGACGGACGGCGTCCCCTGGTCGTCGTCCACGAACAGCATGTACCACCCGGACGGCACCAGGTTCCGGTTCGTCGGCACGGTCACCGTGACCTTGTCCCCGGACACCCTGAAGTCCAGTGCGATCGACCGCTGGTCCACATCCGTCACATGCGTCGACGCGCTCGGCCGTATCAGCCGCGCCTTCCTGAGGCCGGCCGCCTGCCGCGACGTGAACGTCCCCGAGGCGCCCCGCGCGATCGTCTGCGGACCGCCGCTCAGCGACGGCCGCGCACCCCGGTACAGATACGGCGGGGTGTAGATCTCGATCCGCTGCTCGAACTTCCCCGGCTTGGTGTTCGCCTTGTCGCCGTACAGCGAGTCGGAGCCGAAGAACATCACCCGCCCGTCCGGCAGCAGGATCGACCCGGAGTGGTAGTTGCGGCCCACCAGCGGATCGGCGACCTGCGTGAAGCTGTTGCTGTCGGGGTGGTACAGCCGCGCCTGGAGGATGTTCGAGTCGCCGCGCCCCCGGTAGTCCTCCGAGCCGCCCGACACCAGCACCGTGTCGTCGGGCAGGACCGAGGACTGCGGATACCGGGTCCCCTTCTCCAGCGACGGCCCGTCCGTGAACGCGGGTTTCCCGGCCTTCAGGTCGATGAGCCGCGTCCTCCTGCTCGACAGCTTCGACTCACCGACCCCGCCGCCCCCGATCACCATGAACTTCTCGTCCTGCGCCGGCGGCAGCAGCACGGTCCCGGAGGTCTCCATCATGTTCGGGTCGCTGAGCCCTGGCAGCTTGGTGAAGGCGTTGCTGCCGACGTCCCAGATGCCGGGCTCCCGGCCCACGTCGTCCGGGCCGTACCCCGCGTTGGACCCCGAGTAGAAGATCTTGCCGTTCTGCATCAGGAACAGCGCCGGGTACGTCGGGAACTGCCGGGTCGTCCTCGTGTACGTCCACTTCTTCGTCGCCGGGTCGAAGATCTCGTTCTTGCCCGGCACCAGCTGACCGATGTCGTCCAGGCCGGAGACGCTGAGGATCCTGCCGTCCGACAGGGTGGTGAGCGTCGGGTACCAGCGGGCCTCGTTCATCGGGTCGACCTTGATGTACCGCTCGGCGACCGGGTCGAACTCGTAGGCGTCCTTGATGCCTTCGAAGTCCTTCTTGTCGAGGGCGAGCTTCTGCGCGATGCCGTACGTGTTGCGCGCGTCGGCGCCGCTCAGGCCCTGGACCGTGTAGTTGTCCTGGGTGCCGGTCTCGTACTGGGTGCCCTCGCGCGGCGCCTCGACGTAGACCCGGCCGTAACCGGGGTTGTTCCGCAGCCACTTGCCGGACTTGTCGAAGACCTTCGTCGCGCGCGGGAGGAGCACCGGGTCCTGCGAGACGAACGTCCTGCCGTTCCGCTTGCCGGTGAACCTCGTGCCGGCCGGCAGCGTCATCGGCTTGTCCGGGTTCTCGTTGTAGAGGATCATGACGCCGCCGGCCTTCTTGACGTCACCCTTGAGCTTCTCGTACCGCTTGGTGCCGCCGGCGATCAGGATGTCGCCGTTGCCGAGCTGCGTGTGGCCGGTGCAGAACAGGTCGGCCGGGGTCGGCACCTTCTTGATCGTGCCCTTGACCGGGTCCCAGATCCGGGTGTCGAACTTCTTGGCGTTGAAGTTGTCCTGGTTGTTGCCCGAGCCCGCGATCATCAGGATCTTCCCGGTGCGCAGCAGGGACGCGTGGATGGTGTCCTGCCGGAACTCCTTGGGGAACTCGATGATGTCCCAGTGGCCGTTCTCGGCCTTGTACTCGGGTCTGTTGATCTTGTACTGGTGGTACTGCGCGGTGGTGAAGCGGTAGACCCACGGCCCGTTCATCCCGGCCAGCGCGAGCACCACCGCCGTCCCGATCGCGAGCCTGCGGGCGCGACGGCGGCCGGCCTGGTCCTTCATTCCTTACGTCCCCCAAGTCCGCCAAGGGCGATCTGCATGGTCTGCTCGTTCGTCTCCGCGGCCGGGCCCGCCGGCGGGCCGCCGCTCGCCCAGGACGGCCGCTGCTGCGGCACCGGCGCCGGGTGCGGCGCGGCGGGCACCGCGTCCCGCGGCCCGGCCCCCGCCGCCACGGGCGCGGGCTCGCGCCGCTCCCGCCGCAGGGTGTACCGCCAGACGAGGATCGGCGAGGCGGTGATCAGCAGCGCGAGGGCCGCCCAGACGATCATCGCCGGGTGGGAGTGCCCGAACACGAAACCGGCGGCGAGCGAGCCGCCGAAGACCAGGATGAAGAACCAGTGCACCCTGAACGTCCCGAACAGCGTGTCGGGGCTGGCCGACTCGCCCTTGGGCGTGACGACGAACGTGCTCTTGCGGCGCAGCACCGCGTCCATCAGCGAACGGGCGTAGATCGGCGCGGACAGCGCGGACATCACCATGCCCGCGACACCGCCCGACCCCTCCGGCTCGTGCGGGGAGACGTTGTGCCGCCGGTTCCAGACGTACAGGCCGATCTGGAGCGCGGAGGCGTTGCCGTACAGCATCAGCCACACGGTCGGGTCGATGTTCACACCGGAGGCGCCCAGCCCGAGGAACAGGGCGCAACTCAGGGCCGCGAGGATCCAGTTGAGAGCGGACATCGGGTAGAAGATGATCATCATCGTGTAGTTGAAGAGCTTGCCCGGCCCCAGGGTGAACAGGCCCTTCCAGTACTGCTTGAGGATCGTCTCGTACGTCCCCCGGGACCAGCGCAGCTGCTGTGTGAAGAAGTCCGTCCAGGCGTTCGGGCCCTCGCCGACGGCGAGGACGTCCGGCGTGTAGACGGACTTCCACTTCCGCCCGGTCGCCGGGTTCTTGGCCCGGTGCATCTCGAAGCCGGTCGCCATGTCCTCGGTGATCGAGTCGTACAGCCCGCCGATCTGCTTCAGCGCCCTGATCCGTACGGCGTTGGAGGTGCCGACGAACATCGGGGCGCCGTAGCGGTTGCCGGCGCGCTGGATCAGGGCGTGGAAGAGGAACTGCTGGGACTCGGCGGCCTTGGTGACGAACGTGTCGTAGTTGCCGTAGACCTGCGGGCCGATGACGAAGCCGACGTCCGGGTCGCGGAAGTAACCGAGCATCCGCTCCAGGTAGTTGGGCAGCGGCACGTGGTCGGTGTCGACGGAGGCGAAGTAGTCGTAGGCGTCGCCGTGCGCCGCCAGCCAGGCGTTGTAGTTGCCGTGCTTGGTCCGCGCGCGGTGCGGCCCCTTGGGCCGGTTCCACTTCTCCACCCCCTTGCGGGTGAAGTGGTGCACGCCGAGCCGGGCGCAGACCTCCTTGACGGCCGGGTCGTCGCCCTCGTCCAGCAGCCACACGTGCAGCAGGCCCCGGTGGCGCAGCCGCACCGCCGCCTCCAGGGTCTTCGTCACCATCTCCAGCGGCTCCTTGCCGGGCACGAAGGTGGTGATGAAGGCGACCCGGGTGCCGGTCTCGGGCACGACCGGGACCGGGTCCCGGGCGACGAGCGTGGCGTGCGCGTTGGACAGCACGTTCATGCAGCGGAAGAACTCGATCAGGCCGATCGAGACGAGCATGACGACGTCGAGGGCCGGCAGGAAGTCGTAGGCGGGGTAGTCGCGTTCGGTCCAGTGCGCGGGGCGCAGCAGCCAGAACAGCAGGACCAGCGAGAGGATCGGGGCCGCGCCCAGCATGAGCGCCGCGCGTATGCGATGCGGTTCCTGCGACAGCAGCGACCGGTACGCCACCGTGTACGGCTTCGCCGGGTCGGGCTGGGTGAGCGGGCCGGCGAGCCGGCTGTAGTGCTCGTAGTCGTATCTCGGCAGGCTCTTGCGTATGCGGCGGAACTGACCCGTCCGATGGGTGACCGCCCTCAGCTGTGTGGTCCGTGACGGGTCGTCGGTCTCGTCGGTCTCGTTGTGAGCGTGGCTCTGCCCGGCGCCCCTCGGCGTCGACGTCATGAGTCAGTCCCCCCACACGCAGGTCACTGCGTGTTGTTGATCAGCGGTGGCGCGAGTGATGGCGCGTATCTCCACGTCCTCCCCACTGCATGGACACGGGATCGCGACCTTCCGGTTGCAGGGGCCCCTTCCCCGTCGGTGCGCAACCGGTTACTTCCCCCCAACTGCCGCCAATGGGCCGCAGCTTGGACATCCAGGGTTCTACGCCGTTCAGCATGATCGCAAGACGCGAAACGTGGTGTTTACCGCTCAAACCCGTTCATTGTGGCGGGCGTGGGGCGCGGGGGATCGGGGTGCGCCGGTGCTTCCGGAGGGCCGGGGTGCGCCGGTCGTGGAGAGGCGGACACGGATGTTGCCGAAGTGATCCCTTATGGCCTCCTCCGCCCGCGGCGCGTCCCCGGACCGGACCGCGTCCAGGATCTCCCGGTGCTGGCGACAGGTGACCCGGGGGTCCTGCGGCACGTCCACCAGATCCCGCTGCACCCGGTGGAAGGCGTCCCAGAACGCCTCCAGCACCTCGCTCAGCAGGACGTTGTCCAGCCCTCGGTAGAGGGTGGCGTGGAAGGCGCGGTCGGTCTCGGCGAGACCGGCTCCCTGTGCGGCCTCCTGTTCCATACGGGCGACGAGGGCATCCAGTTCAGCGAGGTCCGCCTCCGGCAGCCGCCCGGCCAGCCGCGAGACCAGCCCGGTCTCCACGGCCTCGCGCAGCTCCAGCAGCTGGAGCAGGGAGTCCTCGCCCCGGTAGTGCCCGGCGACCGTGCGGAAGGCCAGACCCTCGATCAGCGGCGCGAACGACATCGAGCCGACGTACGTCCCGAACCCGTGCCGGATCTCCACGATGCCCATCGCCTGGAGCGCCTTCAGCGCCTCGCGCACCGAGTTCCGGCTCGCCCCGAGGTACTCCATCAGCTCGGGCTCGGTCGGCAGCGGGGCGCCCGAGGGCAGCCGCCGGTCGACGATCAGCTTCTTGATCCGCTCCTGGAGGTCCCGGGCTGCCATGGCCAGAGGGTATCCGGCCAAACGAGGGGACCGGCAGAGGGATACCGGTGCAATACGGAAAGGCCCCTCGCTCGCGCGAGGGGCCTTTCCGGTCGGGGGTGTGGGTGGCGGAGCCCCCACTTCGCGCGGCGAAGCCGCGCAATAACAGAGATGGCGATCCAGGTCCGCGCTTTCTGCGGACGTGGATCGCCATCGTCATCGTGCGCCGCCAGGGACTCGAACCCCGGACCCGCTGATTAAGAGTCAGCTGCTCTAACCAACTGAGCTAGCGGCGCCTGCTGACGGGATAACTCTACCTGACCTTGAGGGGTGCCTTCGACCACCTCCGGATGGCCGGAGGGGTGCCGGACGGCCGCGTACATCATTCGGACCGTCAAAGTGGCGGCCCGGTGGACAGTTGGGAAACTGACCAACGTGCACACACGCGGACAAATTACCTCTGAATGTGAGGCAGATCTCATGACCGCTCCGGTGTTCGTGGGCCGCCGTACGCCGCCGGGGCGCCCGCTCGGCCTTTCGGCCGCCTGTGGTGTCGTCGTCGCCGCTGCGGTCGCCGTCCTCGGCGCGGCCGCCCCGGCCGCCGCCCTCACCGTCGGCCGGCCCGCCGTCCAGCGCCCCCACGTCCCCGCGGACGACGGGTCCGACACCCCGCAGGGGCCCCGGTCCGGGCTGCACGGCAAGAGCGCCGGCCCCGCCAACCCCGCCAACGTCCCCGCCACGACCCGGGCCGACATCATCAAGCGGGCCAAGGTCTGGGTGACGGCGAAGGTGCCGTACAGCATGAGCGCCTACTGGTCCGACGGGTACCGGCAGGACTGCTCCGGCTACGTCTCCATGGCCTGGAACCTCGGGACCAACGAGTGGACCGGCAGCCTCGGCTCGTTCGGCGTGAAGATCACCAAGGAGGAGCTGGAACCCGGCGACATCCTGCTCTACCACAACCCCGACAACCCCGAGAAGGGCTCCCACGTGGTGATCTTCGGCGGCTGGACCGACTACACGCACGGCTCCTACACGGTCTACGAGCAGACACCCCCGAACGCCCGGAGCCAGCCCACGCCCTACCCGTACTGGAGCAACACCGACAAGTACGTCCCCTACCGCTACGTGGGCGTGACCCCGGCCACCGCGGGCGCCCCGGCGGCCGACGGCAAGCGCGGGTCCCGTTTCCCCGTCCGGTCCGCCGCCGCCCGCCCGGCCGCCCGGCCCGTCTCGCACGGGGTGCCCGGCTATCCCGGCCGCGCCTTCTTCCTGCCGGGCGCGGAGAACGACCACGTCACCCAACTGGGCCGCCGGCTGGTGGAGAAAGGGTTCGGCAGGTTCTACGCCACCGGTCCCGGTCCGGTCTGGAGCGAGGCGGACCGCCGTGCCGTGGAGGCGTTCCAGCGCGCCCAGGGCTGGCGGGGCGGCGCGGCGGACGGCTACCCGGGCCCGGAGACCTGGCGCCGGCTCTTCTTGACCGCCGGCCCGGACCGCGTGACCGGCACCTGACCCGCGACTCCCCGCTCGTCCTCTGTCCGTCCCTGCCCACCCCTACTCACTTCCTGCTCACTTCCCTGTTCATGGCGCATCTGGCGCGGAGGTTGGAGGCACGCATGAGTACGACCACGTCACACACGCCGCCCGAGTCCGAGGGGCGACCGGAGGCCGCCGCGGGTCCGGGCGGCCTGCCCGGCCCGTCGGCCCAGAACGAGACGACCGCGGAGATCCCCGTCCCGCTGCCCTTCCCCGGCACCCCCGACCCGTCGTATCCGGTGAAGGTGCCGCTCAAGCCCGCCGTGCCCCGCCGGTCGCTGCCGGAGGTCGACCCGGAGCTGGCCGAGCGTCCCGCGCGGGTGCTGCCGGGGGCGGCCGGGGTGCTCGCCGGGGCGTGCGGGGTCGCCGGATGCGTGGCGACCACGTGGTGGGCGGGGCTGCTGCCCCGGCTCGCGACGCACGCGCTCGGGCTGCCGGTGCCCGCCGGTGCGGGACTCGGACCGGCGCAGTGGGCCGCGTACGCCGGAGCCTGGGTGCTCGGCGCGCTCGGCTTCGGCGGGCTGACCCGGGGGCGCACCGGGCGGGCCTGGGTGCTCGGCCTGTTCGGCCGCTACCGGGGGACCGTCCGGCGCACCGGGCTGCTGTGGGTGAACCCGCTGCTGCCGCGCCACGCGGTGGACGTGCGGCTGCGGCACTGGCGCAGCGAGGAGATGCCGGCGGCGGATCCGGACGGCGCCGGGCTCAGGGTGCAGGTCCTCGTGGTGTGGCGGGTCCGCGACACCGCGCGGGCGGTGCTCGGCGTCGAGGACCACGAGACGTACCTGCGCGCGTGCGTGGAGACGGCGCTGGCCCGGGTGCCCGTGGAGCCGGAGGGCGAGGCCGGCGACGGCATGACGGAGGCCGGGGACGCGCTGACCCGGCTGGTGGCGGCGGAGAGCGCGCCGGTCGGCCTGGACGTGTTCTCGGTCCAGCCGGTCCGGGTGGAGTACGCACCGGAGATCGCCGCCGCGATGCACCGGCGCCGGATCGCCCGGCTGGACGCCCGGCAGCGGGCCGGCATGCTCAGCTCGGTGGTGGACTCGGTGGAGGACACGGTGACCCGGCTGACCGGGCGCGGCCTGGTCGAACTCGACGACCACGAGCGCAAGGTGCTGGTGCGGGACCTGACCGTCGCCTTCTGCTCGGGGCGCGGGGAGCCGGGGTAGCGCACGCCGCGATTGGTATGGACATGTTCAAGTGGCGGCAATAATCTGAGACTTGGTCTAGACCTAACCGCACCATCTGCACGGCTCACCCGAACTCCCCACGTTCTCGAGGAGCGGCAGCATGCGCACCAAGACCAGATTCTCGGCTTCGACCGCGGTCGTGCTCGGGGTGGTGACCGCCGGCGCGTTCGTGCTCTCCACCGGCGGCGCCAGCGGGCACGGCTACACCGACCTCCCCATCAGCAGGCAGAAGCTCTGCGCCAACGGCACGGTGACGGGCTGCGGCGACATCCAGTACGAGCCGCAGAGCGTCGAGGGTCCCAAGGGCTTCCCGGCCGCGGGACCCGCCGACGGTCAGATCTGCAACGGCGGCCTCGACCGGTTCGCCCAGCTCAGCTCGCCGGCCACGCCCTCCGGCGGGGCCTGGCCCACCACCAGGGTGACGGGCGGCCAGACGTACACCTTCCGCTGGCAGTTCACCGCCATGCACGCCACGACCGACTTCAGGTACTACGTCACCAAGCAGGGCTGGAACCAGGACCACGCCCTGTCCCGCTCGGACCTCGACCTCACCCCGTTCCTGACGGTGCCGTACAACGGTCAGCGCCCGCCGGCCACCCTCAGCCACAGCGGCACCCTGCCGAGCGGGCTGAGCGGGCACCACGTCATCCTCGCGGTGTGGACGATCGCCGACACGGGCAACGCCTTCTACGCCTGCTCGGACGTCACGTTCTGAGCTTCAGCACGAAGGGCCCCTCGCTCTCGCGAGGGGCCCTTCGTCTATGTGCGCCGCCAGGGACTCGAACCCCGGACCCGCTGATTAAGAGTCAGCTGCTCTAACCAACTGAGCTAGCGGCGCATGACTCCCGCCCTCCGCCGGATTTTGTCTCCCGCGGCTGGCGACAAAGAAAATACTACCTGGTCCCGAGGGGTGCTCGTGACCATCCCCCTGGCGCCCTAGAGCGTGAGCGACAGCAGCAGCGGTGCCGCGTTGCGGTTGAGCGCCTCCGCCGCCTGCTTCAGCCGGTGCGCGTGCTCCACCGGGAGGGACAGGGCGAGGCAGCCCACCGAGGAGCCCGCCGTGATCGGGACGGCCGCGCAGACCGTGCCGACCGCGTACTCCTGGAGGTCGAGCACCGGCACCGTCGGCGGCTGGGACTCCAGACGGGAGAGCAGCAGCTTGTCGCTGGTGATGGTGCGCGAGGTGAGGCGGGCCATCCGGTGCCGGGAGAGATGGTCGCGCCGGCCGTTGTGGTCGAGCTGGGTCAGCAGGCTCTTGCCGACGGCGGTGGCGTGCGCGGAGTAGCGGAAGTCCACCCACTCGTTCACCGCCGGGGTGGACGGGCCGGCGGCGTACTGGGTGACCCTGACCTCGCCGTCGACGTACCGGCTGATGTAGACCGCCGCGCCGACCGAGTCGCGCAGCCGGTCCAGGGTGTGCTGGAGCTTCTCGCCCAGGGCCCGCTCGTGGTCGTGCGCCGAGGTGAGCCGGCGCAGAGTGTCGCCCGTGACGTACGCCCCGTCGCCGATCTGCTCGACGTAGCCCTCGCGGCGCAGCATGCGCAGCAGTGCGGTGAGCCGCTCGGCGCCGAAGCCGGTGCTGCGGGCCAGCTCGGTGTCGGTGACCCCGGCGGAGTGGCGCGCCACGGTCTCCAGCACGCGCAGCGCGTCCTGGGCCGAGTGGTACGGGGCGGTCGGCTCGTGCGTCAGTGCCACGGTGTTCCCCCCTGGCTCGCCTGTCTGGCCGCGAAATCCGGTCGGCGGATCGCTACCCACGATATCGGGCAAACGGTCCCCGGGGAGAGGGTGTTGGCGAGATTGTGGTGTGCACCGTTCTCGCCCGTGCCCTCTCCCAACTGGGGTACCAACCCCCTGGCATATGCCAGGGGCACCATCACAGCACCGCGCCGAGGAACTCCCGGGTGCGCTCCTGCTCCGGGTCGCTGAAGATCTGCTCCGGCGGGCCCGACTCGATGACCCGGCCGCCGTCGAACATCAGGACCTGGTCGGAGATGTCCCGGGCGAAACCCATCTCGTGGGTCACGCAGAGCATCGTGATGTCGGTGCTGCGCGCGATGTCCCTGAGCAGGTCCAGGACGCCCGCGACCAGCTCCGGGTCGAGCGCGGAGGTCACCTCGTCGAGCAGCAGCACCCGCGGCCGCATCGCCAGCGCGCGGGCGATCGCCACCCGCTGCTGCTGCCCGCCGGACAGCCGGGTCGGCTTCGCGTCGCACTTGTCGGCGAGCCCCACCAGCTCCAGCAGCTCCCGGGCCCGCGCCTCGGCCTCGTCCGCGGACAGGCCGAGGACCTGCACCGGCGCCTCGGTGATGTTCCGCAGCACGCTCATGTTCGGGAAGAGGTTGAAGTGCTGGAAGACCATCCCGATCTTCTTGCGGACCTCGCGGATCTGCTTCTCCGGTGCGGGGAAGAGCTGCTCCCCGTCGACGGTGATCGTGCCCTCGTCCGGCTTGGTGAGGGTCATCAGCAGCCGCAGGATCGTGGTCTTGCCGGAGCCGGAGGGGCCGATCAGGGTCACGTGCTTGCCGGGCCGGACGGAGAAGTCCAGCCCGTCGAGGACGGTGTTCGAGCCGAAGCGCTTGGTGACCTTCTCCAGCCGGACCAGCTCGCCCGGCACGCTCTCGGCGACAGTGGACTTCGTATGCGGTTCAACGGACAAGGCGTCGCTCCAGAGCTCGCAGCAGCAGGGAGGCCGGGAAGGAGATGAGGATGAAGGCCACACCGATCACGGTGAGGGGCTCGGTGAACTGGAAGTGCTGCTGGGAGAAGAGCCGGGACCGGCCGAGCATCTCCAGGACGGTGATCACCATCAGCATCGGGGTGTCCTTCAGCATGGAGATCACGTAGTTGCCGAGCGCGGGGATCACCCGGCGGATCGCCTGCGGCAGGATCACCGCGGTCCAGGTCCGCCGCCGGGGCAGGTTCAGCGCCGTCGCGGCCTCCCACTGGCCGACCGGCACGGCCTCGATGCCGGCCCGGTAGACCTGCATCGTGTACGTCGAGTAGTGCAGGCCGATCGCGAACACGCCGGTGGCCAGCGCCGAGAAGGTCAGGCCCCACTCGGGCAGCACGTAGAACAGGAAGAACAGCTGCACCAGCAGCGGGGTGTTGCGCACGAACTCCGTGACCACCCCGACCGGCCAGCGCACCCACCGGGTCGGCGTCCGCATCAGCAGCGTCCACACCAGGCCGAGCGTGAACGACAGCAGCGAGCCGAGGACCAGGATCTGCAGGGTGACGAGCAGCCCGTGCCAGAACTCCGGCATGAAGTCGCTCACGGCGTTCCAGTCCCACTTCATGCGACACCACCCCCCACTCCGGTCGTCTGCGCGCGCTTCAGCTCACGCGCCGCCGACGCGGTCCCCGCGTCCCTGCCGATGCCGGCCTTCAGCTTCTTCTCCAGTGCCCGCATCAGCCGCGTCAGCACGAAGGCGATCGCGAAGTAGATCAGCAGCACGTACGTGTAGATCTCCGCGCTCTGCTGCAACGCGAGCCGCACCAGGTTCGCGCTGAACGTCAGATCGCCCATGCCCATGACCGACACCAGCGCGGTGCCCTTGAGCAGCTCGATCAGCAGATTGCAGAAGGACGGGATCATCTCCGGCACCGCCTGCGGCAGCTCGATCAGCCGAAGGCGCTGCCAGGGCGTGAAGCTGAGGGCCACCCCGCCCTCCTTCTGCGCCGGGTCGACCGCGTTCAGCGCGCCGCGCACGATCTCCGAGCCGTACGCGCCGTACGTCATCCCGAGCGCCAGCGTGCCCGCCCACATCGGCACCAGCTGCCAGCCGAACGCGATGGGCAGCACGAAGAACACCCAGAAGATCATCACGAGCGCCGAGGTGCCGCGGAAGACCTCGGTGTAGAAGCCGGCGACGAAGCGCACGAGCCGGCTGCGGTGCGTGCGCGCGACGCCGACGACGAAGGACACGGCGGTGGCCAGCAGGGCGCTGAACACCAGCAGCTGGATCGTGGTCCAGACGCCCTTCAGTACGAGTTCCCACAGTCCCGAGGTCATCCGCCGCACAGCTCCTTCGCGGTGAGGCCGGTCATCTCGGCCTTGGTGAAGCCGAAGGGCCGAAGTATCCGGAACAGCTCCCCGCTCGACTTCAGCTTGTGCAGCTCGACGTTGAACGCGTCCCGCAGGGCCGTCTCGGTCGGCCGGAACGCGAAGGCGCCGCCGTCGACGTGCGGCTTGCCCTTGACCAGCGGTGCGAAGGGCGCGGTCGCCTCCGCCTTGGCCGACTTCTTCACCACTTCGCGGGTGGTGAGCGCCGTACCGGCGAAGACGTCGACGCGGCCGGCCTCCACCGCGTTCAGCCCGGCGACCTGGTCCGGGACGATGAGGATGTCGCCCTGTTTGTACCCGGCCCCGACGGCGTACTCGATCTCGGCGTACCCGGTGCCGGTGGCGAACCTGGCCTTCTTCGCGACGACGTCCTTGTAGGAGTGCAGCCCGAGCGGGTTGCCCTTGCGCACGATGAAGGAGTCCAGCATCTGGTAGTCCGGGTCGGCGAAGATCACCTGCTGGCAGCGCTCCGGGTTGACGTACATCCCGGCCGCGACGACGTCGAACTGCTGGGAGTTGAGCCCCGGGATCAGCGAGCCGAACTCCGTCGGCACCGGCTGCACCCGGTGGACCCCGAGCCGCTTGAAGACGACCTTCGCCAACTCGGGTGCCTCACCCGTGAGATGGCCGTTCTCGTCGATGTACCCGAAGGGGATCTCCCCGGCGATCCCGAGCCGGACGACCCCCTGCGCGCGGAGCCGTTCGAGCAGGTCACCCCCTGGCTTGTCCGACGCCGAGGCCACCCGCGTGCACCCGGCGGTCCCCAGCGCCCCGAGGGCGGCGAGAGAGCCGAGACCGCCGAGCACGGACCGCCGGCTGTGTCTGCGTACAGACCGGAATGTGTGTACGTCGTTCCCAAGTGGTGGAGCCATGGCGGCGCGGCTACCCAAGCGCATCCGGGCTATGCACCCTGGTTTCATGGCCGATCGATTCGTCACCGTCTCACTCGACAAGCGGGACCTGCACTGCACGGCCCGCCTTCTGACCGACCGCGCGCCGCTGACCTGCGAGGCGGTGTGGGAGGCGCTGCCGCTGTCCGGCGACGTCTACCACGCCAAGTACGCGCGCAACGAGATCTACGCCCTCTTCCCGCCGTTCGCCTCCACGGAACCCCCACTGGAGAACCCGACCGTCACCCCGATTCCCGGCGATCTCTGTTACTTCTCCTTCGCGGGCGCCGAGCTGGGCACGAAGGCGTACGGCTACGACCGCGAGGTCCGCCCCGGCAGCACCGTCGTCGACCTGGCCCTGTTCTACGAGCGCAACAACCTGCTGCTCAACGGGGACGTGGGCTGGGTGCCGGGGATCGTCTGGGGCCAGGTGACCGACGGCCTCGACCGGATGGCCGAGGCCTGCAACGACCTGTGGCGGACGGGCGCGGCGGGGGAGACGCTCAGCTTCCGGCGGGCGTGACGGTCGCGGACGAGACGATCCCCGCTTCGTACAGCGCGTGCGCGGCCCGCAGCACCAGGTCGTCCCGGTGCCGGGCCGCGACGAGCTGCATCCCCACCGGCAGCCCGGCCCCGTCCGTGCCCACCGGGACGGTCGCGGCGGGCTGCTGGGTCAGGTTGAAGGGGTAGGTGAAGGGGGTCCAGCCGGTCCAGCGGCGGTGCGCCGACCCCTTCGGCACCTCCTCGCCCGCCTCGAACGCCGTGACCGGCAGCGTCGGCGTCACCAGCAGGTCGTACGTCTCGTGGAAGCGCCCCATGCGCCGCCCGAGGTCCATGCGGACGTCCACCGCGGCCAGGTAGTCCAGCGCGCTGCACCGGGCGCCCTGGACGCAGATCTCGCGCAGGCCGGGATCCAGCAGCTGCCGCTTGCGCGGGGAGAAACGCTCGGTGAGCCGGGCCGCGCCGCTGAACCACAGGGTGTGGAACGCCTCCACCGGGTCGCTGAGGTCGGGGTCGGTCTCCTCGACGTACGCACCGAGGTCGGCGAGCCGGGCCACCGTCCGCCGGACCGCCGCCGCGACCTGCGGAGCGACCGCCACCTGGCCGCCCAGCGACGGGGAGTACGCCACCCGCAGGCCGCGCACCCCTGCGGCCAGGCCTTTCGTGAAGGAGCCCGGGGCGGGCGGCAGGGCCGACCAGTCGCGCGGATCGGGGGCGGCGATCACGTCCAGCAGCAGCGCCGCGTCGGCCGCGTCCCGGGTCATCGGGCCCACGTGCGACAGCGTGCCGAACGCGCTCGCCGGATACAGCGGCACCCTGCCGTAGGTCGGCTTCAGCCCGAAGATCCCGCAGAACGCGGCCGGGATCCGGATGCTGCCGCCGCCGTCCGTGCCCAGCGACAGCGGGCCCGCGCCGAGCGCGACGGCGGCCGCGCTGCCGCCGCTGGAGCCGCCGGCGGTCCGCGACGGGTCGTGCGGGTTGCGGGTGATCCCGGACAGCGGGGAGTCCGTCACGCCCTTCCAGCCGAACTCGGGGGTCGTGGTCTTGCCGACGAACACCGCGCCGTGCTCGCGCAGCCGGGCCACCGAGGGGGCGTCCTCGCTCCAGCTGCCCTGCTCGGAGAGGGTCGAGGAGCCGCGCAGGGTCGGGTGGCCGCGCAGCAGGAGGATGTCCTTGACCGTCACCGGGACCCCGTCGAGCAGCCCCGCCGGCTCACCGCGCCGCCAGCGCGCCTGCGACTCCCGGGCCCGCGCGAGCGCGTCCTCCTCGGTGAGCCGGACGAACGCGTTCACCTCCGGCTGGATCCGCCGGGCCCGGTCCAGCGCCTGTTCGGTCGCCTCCACGGGGCCGAACTCGCCCTTGCGGTATCCGTCGAGGAGCTGGACGGCGGTCAGGTCGGTGAGCTGCATGCACCCTCCTGGTGGTTCAGTGACCGGGGACGTAGCCGCGTTTCTTGTCGACCACGTTCACCAGTGATCTGCCCGCGGCCCACCGCTCGTACAACTCCACGAACTGCTTGCCGAGTTCGTCGCGCCAGCCGATCGTGTCGCCGCTCATGTGCGGGGAGACGATCAGCCCCGGCAGGCCCCACAGCGGGCTGTCCTCGGGGAGGGGCTCGGTCGTGAACACGTCGAGGGCCGCGCCCGCGATCCAGCGCCGGGTCAGGGCGTGGGCGAGGGCGTCCTCGTCCACCAGCCCGCCGCGGCCCACGTTCACGAAGAACGCGGACGGCTGCATCACGCCGAAGCGGTGGGCGTCGAACATGTGGTGCGTCTGCTCGGTGAGCGGCGCGGCCGCGATCACCCAGTCCGCGCGCGAGACCAGCCGGTCCAGGTCGGCCGGGCCGTGGATGCCGGTCCGCGGGGTCCGCCCGACCAGCGCCGTCGTCACGCCGAGCGCCTTCAGGGTCCGTACGATCGCCCGGCCGATCGGGCCCGAGCCGACCACGCACGCGCGCGTGCCCGCCACCCGCCGGCTCTCCCGGTGCCGCCAGGCCCGCTCCCGCTGGTGCTCCAGGGTGCGCGGCAGATCCTTGGCCACGGCCAGCACCAGCGCCGCCACGTACTCGGCGATCGGCTGGTCGAAGATCCCGCGCGCGTTGGTCACGACCGTGTCGGACGCGGCCAGCTCCGGGCACATCAGATGCTCCACGCCCGCGCTCGCCGTGTGCACCCAGCGCGGCCGGGGCCCCTCACCCGGCCAGGCCTCGCGGACCGCGTGCGAGGTGAAGTCCCAGACCAGCAGCACGTCCGCCTGCGGCAGCCGCTCGGCCAGCCGGTCCGCGCCGGTGTGCACGACACGGGCGCGACCGGTGAGGCGGCCGAGGCGCGGGAGGGGCTCGGCGTCCAGGACGAGCAGCGTGGGGTGCGTGGGAAGCGTCGTCATACGGGGCGGCTCCGGGCGTCTGACGTGCACGGATTCTCCGCGCATCATGCGCGGATTGACCACGCTCGCACCCGAACCTACCTTCGTCAACACGGGCGTACTCGCGATCCGTTGCCCGCTCGCCCGCTGCTGTTCGCTTCCACTCGTCCACTTGTCATGAGGCCGGAGCCTGCCATGGACGTTTCCTTTCTGGGCGGACCCTGTCCGCAGCGCGGCGTGGGGGTCGTCGCCCCTTTTGACTTCGCCCTCGACCGAGAGCTGTGGCGCTGGGTGCCCGACGAGGTGTCGCTGCATCTGACCCGCACGCCGTTCGTACCGGTCGAGGTGAGCCTGGACCTGGCCCGGCTGGTCAGCGAGCACGAGACCCTCGGTGATGCGGTCCGCGCGCTGACCGCCGTCGCCCCCGAGGTCGTCGCCTACGCCTGCACCTCGGGCAGCTTCGTCGGCGGGGTCGCCGGGGAGCGGGCGATGTGCGCGGCGATGAGCCTCGCCGGCGCCCCGCCCTCGGTGACGACGTCCGGGGCGCTGCTGGAGGCGCTCGCCGAGCTGGACGTGCGCCGGGTCGCGCTGGTCACGCCGTACACGGTGTCCGTCACCCGGGTGCTGGAGGAGTTCATCGCCGAGGGCGGGGTGCAGGTCACCGGGTGCGCCTTCATGGGGCTGACCCGGGAGATCTGGCGGGTGCCGTACCGGGACGTGGTCGCCATGGCCCGGCAGGCGGTCCGCCCCGGCCGGGCCGACGCGCTGTTCATCTCCTGCACCAACCTGCCGACGTACGACGTGATCCCCCAGCTGGAGGCCGAGCTGCGCATCCCGGTGCTGTCGGCCAACCAGGTCACGATGTGGGCGGCGCTGCGCAGGCTGGGTACCCGAGCGGTGGGGTCCTATCAGGCGCTGCTCGACGAGTCGGCGCGGGTGTGGCCGCCGCCCGTACCGCCGGTACTGCCGGAAGAGACGCAGGAATACTGAGGCCGGAGTCAGGAGTCAGGAGTCAGGAATCCGGAATCCGGAATCAGCGACACGGAAAAGGACGGACATGACCGCACTCGGATTCCTCTACCCGGGCCACTCCGGCGAGGACGACTACCCGCGCATCGAGCAGCTCCTCGGCAGCGACGTCCGGCTGGATCTGGTCCACACCGACATCGGTGAGGACGCGCACCGGGTGGACGCGCTGCGCGAGATGGGCTCGCGGGAGCGGCTCGCGGCGGGGATGGCCCAGCTGCGGCTGACGGGCGCGGAGACGGTGGTGTGGGCGTGCACCAGCGGCAGCTTCGTGCACGGCTGGGACGGCGCCCGCGACCAGGTGCGCGCCCTCGCGCAGGTGGCCGGCATGCCCGCCTCGTCGACGTCGTTCGCCTTCGTCCACGCGGCCCAGGAGATCGGGGTACGGCGGGTCGCCGTCGGCGCGACCTACCCGGAGGACGTGGCCGGGCTGTTCGCGGACTTCCTGCGGGCCGGTGGTCTGGAGGTGACCGCGGTGCGCCCCTCCGGGATCGTCACGGCGGCCGAGGTCGGCACGTGGGGGGAGGAGGAGGTGCTGGCGCTGGCCCGCGCGGCGGACGGCGCCGGCGCGCAGGCGGTCCTGCTCCCGGACACGGCCCTGCACACGGCCGCGTATCTGCCGCGGCTGGAGAAGGAGCTGGGCAAGCCGGTGCTCACGGCCAACCAGGTGACCGTGTGGGAGGGGCTGCGGCTGGCGGACCGGCGGGTGAACGCGCCGAGGCTCGGGATCCTGTTCACGCGGGAGCCGATCATCCAGGTCTGAGTCCGGAAGGAGGGGCGGCGCGAGAGGGCGGCACGGGAGGGCGGCACGGCGGCCGGAATAAACGGAGAGTGCCTCCTGTTATCCGGCGGACGCACAGCGCACGCCACACCACAGGAGGCCACACCGTGTCGGCAGACGAGGCAGACGAGATCCGGGGCACGACACGCGGCACCGCCCCCGTCCCCCTCTCCGTACTGGACCTGGTGACCGTCGGCGCGGGCAGTACCGCCGGGGACGCCCTGCGCACCAGTGTCGCGCTGGCGAAGTTCACGGAGGCCCGCGGATTCCACCGGTACTGGGTCGCCGAGCATCACTCCATGCCCGGCGTCGCCTCCTCCTCGCCCGCGGTGATCCTCGCCCACCTCGCCGCCCACACCGAGCGCATCCGGCTCGGCTCGGGCGGCGTCATGCTGCCCAACCACGCGCCGCTCGTGATCGCCGAGCAGTTCGGCACGCTGGAGGCGATGGCCCCGGGCCGCATCGACCTGGGCCTCGGCCGGGCGCCGGGCACGGACGGCGCCACCGCCGCCGCCCTGCGCCGCACCGACACCCTGGCCGAGGGCGCCGACGACTTCCCGCAGCAGCTCGCCGAGCTGACCCGCTTCCTGGACGACGACTTCCCCGACGGGCATCCGTACGGCCGTATCCACGCCATCCCGGGCCCGATCCAGGCCACCAGCCCCGGCGGTGTCCAGTCCCCGCACCGGCCGCCGGTCTGGCTGCTCGGCTCCTCCGGCTTCAGCGCGCGCCTCGCCGCGATGCTGGGCCTGCCCTTCGCCTTCGCGCACCACTTCTCCGCGCAGAACACGATCC
This sequence comes from Streptomyces sp. NPDC055966, assembly GCF_042269865.1. Classification (NCBI taxonomy): domain Bacteria; kingdom Bacillati; phylum Actinomycetota; class Actinomycetes; order Kitasatosporales; family Streptomycetaceae; genus Streptomyces; species Streptomyces sp. NPDC055966. Next base: position 745,352 of record NZ_JBHJYK010000001.1, on the reverse strand, counting down.
CGGCCCTCGACCTGTACCGCGAGACCTTCCGGCCCTCCGCGGTCCTCGACGAGCCGTACGCCCTCATCGGCGTGTCCACGCTCGCCACGGACGACCCGCGCGAGGCCCGCCGCCAGACCCGGGCGATGGCCCTGAACATGCTCCGGCTGCGCACCGGCCGCCCCGGTCTCTTCCCCGACCCGGCCGAGGCCGAGAAGCACGAGTTCAGCCCGATGGAGGAGGAGTTCATCGGCTCCTGGACGGCCAACATCGTGCACGGCACCGCCGACGAGGTCCGCTCCGGCCTGGACGACCTCCACAAGCGCACCGGTGCCGACGAGCTGATGCTCGTCTCCCACGCCCACCGCGGCGAACTGCGGCTGCGTTCCTACGAGTTGATCGCCGACGCCTATGGACTGCCGAAGGCCTGACGCCGCGGTCGCGACGGCGCGGGACGGCCGGGCCGGCCGCGCCGGTCAGGGCCTCGGGCAGACGTCGGTGCCGAGCAGCTCGGAGATACGATCCGGCGGCACCGGGCGGGAGTACAGCCAGCCCTGCCCGGTGTCGCAGCCGATCCGGCGCAGCCGGGTGGCCTGCGCGGAGGTCTCCACGCACTCGGCGGTCACGGTGATCCCGAGCCGGTGGGCCAGCTGGATCATCGCCTCGACGATGACCTCGTCCGCCGGGTTGGGCGCGATCGCCTTCTGGTCGCCCTCGTACTGGAAGCCGCGCACGAAGGAGCCGTCCAGCTTCAGCGTGGAGACCGGCAGCCGGCTGAGGTAGGCGAGGTTGGAGTAACCGGTGCCGAAGTCGTCGATGGCGATGCGCACGCCCATGTCGCTGAGCGCCTGGAGGGCCTGGAGCGGACGGCCCGCCGAGCCCATCACCGCCGACTCGGTCAGCTCCAGCTGGAGCAGATGCGGCGCGAGCCCGGTCTCGGCGAGCACCTGCGCCACGTCGGCGACCAGGTCGGAGTCCCACACCTGCCGTACGGCCACGTTGACGCTGACGAAGATGGGCGGCTCGCCGGGGTGGTCCAGCTGCCAGCGGCGGGCCTGCCGGCAGGCGGTGTTCAGCGCCCAGCGGCCGAGCTGGACGATCGAGCCGTCCTCCTCGGCCAGTCCGATGAACCGATTCGGCGTCAGCGTGCCGAACTGCGGGTGATGCCAGCGCACCAGCGCCTCGACCCCGGACAGCCGGCCGTCCTCCATGCCGACCAACGGCTGGTATTCGAGGGCGAACTCACCGCGCTCGATGGCGGGGCGCAGGGTCGAGGACAGGGCCTGCCGGGTCATCCGGTGCGCGTTGCGCTCGGGGTCGAACAGGGTCCAGCGGCCCTTGCCGTCGGCCTTCGCCCAGTACAGGGTCGTGTCCGCCGCCTGCATGAGACCGGTGGCCGTCGTCCCCGCCGCGTGGCGCTCCACCACCCCGATGGACGCGGTCAGCGACAGCCGCTGTCCGGCCAGGTCGAAGGGGTCCTCCAGGGCCTTCAGCGCCGACTTGGCGAGATCGGCGAGCTGTTCGGTGCCGGTGGAGTCCTCGACCAGCAGCGCGAACTCGTCACCGCCGAGCCGGGCCACCAGGGGGGTGGCGGCGCGGGCGTACCCCGCCTCGTCGGCGACCCGGGTCAGCCGCTCGGCGACGGCCGCGAGCAGCCGGTCGCCGACGCGGTGGCCGAGGGTGTCGTTGACGGCCTTGAAGCCGTCGAGGTCCAGATAGCACAGGCCGATCCGCCCGGTGCCGCTCTGCTCGTACGACTCCGCCTCCAGCGCGCCCGAGAGGCGCTCGAAGAACAGCGTCCGGTTGGGCAGCCGGGTCACCGGGTCGTGCATCTGCAAGTGCCGCAGCCGCGCCTGGAGTTCACGGCGGGCGCTGATGTCCGCGACCGACAGCAGCACCCCGGGCTCCGCACCCGTGCACGGCGCCGAGGGGGCGTCGCCCGCGAGCGGCGACACGGTGACCTGCACCCACACCGAGTGCCCCTCGGGGTGTTTGAGCCGACGGGTGCAGCGCAGCCGGGCCTGCCGGCCGCGCAGGACCTCGCGGTAGGCGTGCCAACTGCGGGCGTCCGAGGCCAGGTCCACCAGATCGGCGGCGACCCGGCCGGTGAGGGGGGTGTCCGCGGACATGCCGAGGAGCTCCCCGAAAGCCGCGTTGGCGCGGACGACGAGTCCCGCGCGGTCCACGACGGCCATGGCGAGCGGGGCCGCCGCGAAGACACGGTGATAGAAGGTGTGATCACTGTCTGTAACGGCTGACCGGTCGAGGTCTGCCGCGGGCGTCGGCCCTTCGGACGTTCCGCTCACCGCTCGCTCCCGCAGTGCACTCGATCTCTGTCCGTGCCGGAAAGTGTGCCGATCATAGAGGCTGGCCCCGGGCCCTTCCAGCCACTCTCCAGTGTCCCGGATCGAGCAAGGGTTCTGACAGATCGTTTCTGCCCGCACCTGGGCGGGTTCTTCAAGCCGCCGACCAGTTGTGACGTTCCGTGAGTGATGCGGGGTGTCGAGCGCCGGGGTGCGCCGGTGCGCGGCGGGGCGCGCTCACCCTTCCGGTGCAGGCAAACAGGGCATGGCGCAATAAACGGCGCCAATCTGGAGGGCGGGTCCCTGAATCGCGTCCGGAGGTCACGTCCGTGCCCATGCTGCGCAGCACCGCCGCCGTGTGCACCACGCTGTCGGCGCTCGCCGCCACCTCGATCCTCGGCAGCCCCTCGGCCGCCGAGCCCTTCTCCACCACCCCCTGCGCCCTGCACCGCACCGACGACCACCACTCGGAGGGCCTGGACGCCTGGAACCCGGACTACACCCACCCGACCGGCGCCCTCGACGCCGTCCTGGTCTTCCTCTCCTTCCCGGACGCCACCCCCCGCGTGACCCCCGCCCAGCTGGCGGCCGATCACTTCCCGGCCACCAGCCGCTACTACGAGCAGGCCTCCTACGGCCGCTTCACCCTGCGCCCGCACCCGCTGAAGCACTGGCTGCGCATGCCGAAGCCGTCCACGGCGTACGCCATGAAGCGCGACTGGAGCGCCGAGGACCGCGGCGCCTACCTGCGGGACGCGTTCGCGGCGGCCGACCGGGAGGTCGACTTCTCCCGCTACCAGGTCGTGTACCTGGTCGCCGACCCGGACGCGCCCGGCGTCGACTCGGACGCCACGAAGGTCGTGAACCTCGACACGCCGATCCACGTGGACGGCACGGACGTCCGCCGGGTCGTCACGGTCTTCGAGAGACACCCGCCGGACCGGCTGGTCCTCGCCCACGAGACCGGCCATGTCTTCGACCTGCCCGACCTCTACCACCGCCCGGTCGACGGCAAGGGCGACTGGGACACCTACGTCGGCGACTGGGATCTGATGGGCAGTCAGTTCGGTCTCGCGCCCGACCTGTTCGCGTGGCACAAGTGGAAACTGGGCTGGCTGGATCCGCGCCAGGTGGTGTGCGTGCGCGGTGTGCGGCCGACCCGGCTGACCCTGGAGCCGCTGGAGGCCGGCCCCGGCGTCCCGGTGCGGGACACGGCGGGCGCCCCGGCCTTCGGGCTCGGGCACGGGGTGAAGCTGGCGGTCGTCCGCACCGGCGCCGACAGCGCCCTCGCCTTCGAGGTGCGCAGCGCGGCCGGCAACGACCGGGCCGCGTGCAGGCAGGGCGTCCTGGTGTACCGCGTCAAAAGCGGCGCGCAGTCCGGCGGCGGCCCGGTGCAGGTCGTGGACGCCCACCCGCACACCGAGGCCTGCTGGGAGAACTCGGTCTATCCACCCCTCGCCGACGCCCCGGTCGCCCTCGGTGAGAGCTTCACCGTGCCCGGGGACGGTGTGCAGGTGGAGGCCGAGGACCGGACGGCGTCGGGGGCGTGGACGGTGCGGATCACGCCGCGGCTGAAGGACGAGGGCTGAGCGCCGTGCGCCGTCGAAGAAGGTACGTACGAGAGGCGTGTACATACGAGAACGGCGGGTCCGATTCCTTCGAATCGGACCCGCCGTTCTTCACGCGCGTGCGCCGCCAGGGACTCGAACCCCGGACCCGCTGATTAAGAGTCAGCTGCTCTAACCAACTGAGCTAGCGGCGCCTGCTGACGTCGTAGACCTTAGCACCCTGGTCGGCGGGAGGAAAAATCGATATCCGCACCGCAGCGCGGGCGGCTCGTACAGCCGCCCAGAGCACCACCTCGGGCCCCGGCAGCCACGGGTGCCGTTGGTCCGGCGCCACCAGCCAGCGCGACTCGCCTGCGACGGGGGCGTCGCCGTACGGGGCGGGGACGGTCACCGCGTCGCCGGTGCCGTGGCACAGCAGCGGCGGGACCGCCTGCGTACGGTGCGAGCCCCACTCCTCCCAGGCCAGCAGCGAGGGCAGCCGCTGGGCCGTGCCCGGGGTGGAGAACAGCAGCATGCGGCCCCGGAACATCGCGACCGGGCCCGAGCCCGGACCCTCGTCCCACAGCTGGTCCAGCATCCGGCGCCCGAAGACCGCGGGGGCGCTCACCACGTCGAAGGCGGTGCCGCAGGGCAGGACGACCGGGGCGTCGGGGTGCTCCTGCCAGTGGGCGAGCGTGCTCCGGGGATATGTCCCTGTCGAAGCGAGCCAGGCGACGCCGTCGGCGGTGACTCGGGTGACGTTCGGTGTGCTGCTCATACCGCCAGGTGTACCGGGGGTGAGCGGGCCGTTCTTCTGAGTTGCCGAAAACCGGGACAACGGGGGTGGGGGAGGAGTATCTTGCCCGCCTGGCATATGCCAGACGGGTTGACGTATCGCGTTGACGCACCGGGTTGACGGTGTCGACGGTCACACGGGGTCGGGGGTCGTCTGCCCCTCGCTGTCGCCCCGCAGCAGGTCCCGGCCGAACTCGACCATCCGCTTCGCGTAGTCCTCGGTCCACTCCGCGCGCTCGGCGATGTCGGCCGGGGTCAGCCGGTCGAAGCGACGCGGGTCGGCGAGCTGGGCCGCCGCGATGGCCTGGAACTCCATCGCCCGGTCGGCGGCCGCGCGGAACGCCTGGGTCAGCTCCGTCGCCCGGGCCAGCAGCGCCCGCGGATCCTCGATCGACTCCAGATCGAAGAAGTGCTCGGGATCGGAGGCCGCCTCCACGGGCTCGAAGAGCAGGGGCGCGGGGCGTAGCCGCGGTTCGTCACGACGCGGCGTGGGCTCCGCCATGTCTTGTCTCCTCCTCGTACGGTTCGCTGGGCACCACCTACGGGTGGGCCACCGTCCATTGTCCCGCGCCTTCGCAAGAGCCCCTCCCGGGTGACCTACGGCCGTTCGTGCGGGGGAGGGTTCGGTCATGGGCGCCAGCTCACCCGGTGTTCGGCGAGGTGGGCCAGGATCGCGTGGTTCGCCTCCCAGCCGTCCGGGGCTGTGACCATCGGCCGCCTCCGGCGGCGTGCCGGACTCCGTCCGGCGGGTGGTTCGTGCGGGGGAGGGTTCGGTCATGGGCGCCAGCTCACCCGGTGTTCGGCGAGGTGGGCCAGGATCGCGTGGTTCGCCTCCCAGCCGTCCGGG